>JBJKSS010000435.1:0-4371 GCA_046703745.1 Spirochaetota bacterium | reverse complement strand
CTGCTGTTCATCATCATGTCTATGTCACGGAAGAAATTTATCGCCCCCTTGAATCCTGCATACGGCCCGCTGTAATCATAATTATGGAGCTGCTTGCAGGGTATCCCGAATTTCTGTACGCCGTATTTCTCCTTGATACCAGCGCAAAATATATCCGGCTTGTAGGTTTCAAGTAGTTTTTCGGTTTCGAATTCGCTGATATCGTCGATGACAAGAGTACCGTTATCCATCTCTGTCATCATTCCGTAATAATCCTTGAATTCGAATCCTTCGTTTGCCAATTTTTCAAGCTCTGTCCCCTCTTTTCTGGGCTTGAATTTTTCCGGATCCTTTTCGACTTTAAGTTCCTCTATGTTCCTCGAATCGGCATCCACTTTGATGGTGGGCAGCACCCTTCGTCCCTCGTAGTCATCACGGTGTGCGAATTCATAACCTGCTGCTATCGTTTTCATTCCAATTTCCCTGAAAAGATCCTGGTAATGGTGTGCCCTTGAGCCGCCGACAAATAACATGGCGGTTTTTCCCTCGCACCTCGGTTTTATTTCATCAATCACTTCCTGCACCTTCGGCATTTCTTCTGCAATAACCGCTTCCACCTTGTCGATCAATTCTTTGTCGTCAAAATATTTTGCGATTTTTCGCAATGATTTTGCCGTTGCTTCTGCACCTATAAAGTTTACCTTTATCCACGGTATGCCGTATTTTTTCTCCATCATCTCTGCCACATAGTTTATCGATCTGTGGCACATGACTGCATTGAGGTCCGCAGTGTGGGAGTTTGCGAATTTGTCATAGCTGGAATTCCCGCTGAACGTAGCAACGAGATTTATCCCGCATTTTTCAAAAATCCTCTCCAGTTCGAATGCATCACCGCCGATGTTGTATTCACCGAGAAGGTTCATGTTGAATTTTCCCCTGGGCTTTTCATCATCTATACCTACAACATGCTTGAAAAGCTGGTTGTTCGCTATATGATGTCCTGCCGACTGGCTGACTCCCTTGTAACCCTCGCATGAAAACCCGAAAACATTAATTCCAAGTTTTTCCTTCATCTCCTTTGCAACGGAATGCACATCGTCCCCGATAAGACCTACCGGGCATGTCGAGAAAATCCCTATCGCCTTGGGTTTGAAAATCTCGTAGGCTTCTTCGATAGCCTTCCTCAATTTTTTTTCTCCTCCGAATACGATCTCACCCTCCTGCATATCTGTCGAAAAACAGTATGTCATAAGATTATAGTCCGCATCGCCTTCCGGTTTCGTCTGGTTCCTTCTAGTAAGCCAGCTGTAAAAACCGCAGCCGATGGGGCCATGAGTGATGTTCAATATGTCCCTTGTTGGCCCCAGGACTACACCCTTGCAGCCCGCATAAGTACATCCCCTCTGTGTGATGATGCCGGGGATCGTCCTTACATTTGATTGAATCTCAGGAACTTCCCCTCTTTCATCAACCACATTTATGACTATCTGCTTATCCCTCTTCCTTGCGACTTTTGCCGGAAGTTCATTCAAAAGCGAACTCTTGAATTCTTTTGTATCAATATCATCGTTTTTCATAAGTTTCCTCCTTTGACCTCACTCGGTGTCCAGAGTTATATCGCCCTGTTCGCCTGTCCTTATCCGTATGGAATCCGCCACAGGCATTACGAAAATTTTGCCGTCGCCGGACTTGCCGGTCTTGTTGGTTTTTATAATCACATCAACGGTTTTTTTCACAAGCTTGTTCGGGACAACAATCGTTATTACGCGCTTGGGTATCAATCTCTGCCCGCTTCCGAGTTGCTGGATTGCTTCTTCATAACCCTGCTCTGCACCTTTTAGCGCCTTGAAATCCACCAGTCCCTTCCCCCTGCCAAGGCATTCCCTTGCAAAGAATGAAGATATACCGGCGTCGGCCAGGGCCCTTTTGGTCCTGTTCATCATATTCATCCTGATTACTGCCATGACTTCTTTCATACGCCGCTCCCTACAGGTTCCTCTTCGCCTGTTTCTTTTATGCCGGAGCTTACAGTGTACACTTCGTCGACGGGTGAGATAAAAATCTTGCCGTCACCGAACGAGCCGGATTCACCTGATCTTGCCGCTTCAATTATTGTCTTCACGACAAAATCCTTGTCCTTGCTTTTTATTACCGTAAGCAAAAGCTCCTTGGGCAGTTCATCGTATGTAATGTCGCCTATCTTTATTCCGCGCTGTTTCCCCCTCCCGAACACGGGAATCTTGGTGACAGCCGGGAATCCGGCATCCATCAATGCCTGCATTACATTATCAACCTTTTCGGGTCTTACAATTGCTCTAACCATCAACATATTTTTTCCTCCTTAAACATTCAAACCGAATTCAATCAAGAGTTTTTCAAGCTCGTCTGTCGTGATTGGTTTTGGAATAACGAACATATCGTTATTCTCAATCTTGCTTGCCAGTGTCCTGTACTCGTCGGCCTGACCATGTGTCGGATCGAAGTCGATCACGGTTTTCCTATTGATCTCGGCCTTTTGTACCATATTGTCCCTCGGTACGAAATGGATCATCTGTGTACCTATTTTTTTCGCAAGCTGTTCGATCATTTCCTTCTCATTGTCTACCTTTCGGGAATTACATATAAGCCCTCCGAGGCGCACTCCCCCTGCCTCGGCGAATTTCACTATACCCTTGCAGATATTGTTCGCCGCATACATTGCCATCATCTCGCCTGAGCAGACAATGTATATTTCCTGCGCCTTGCCTTCCCTTATCGGCATAGCAAACCCGCCGCATACGACGTCACCCAGAACGTCGTAAAATACATAGTCGAGCTGTTCCCTGTCCGCATATGCTCCGAGCTGCTCCAGAAGGTTGATCGAAGTTATAATACCCCTTCCTGCACAACCGACTCCCGGCTCAGGGCCGCCTGACTCAACACAGATCGTTCCTTTAAAACCGACCTTTCTGATGTCCTCAAGATCGACATCCTCGCCTTCCGATCGCAATGTATCAAGAACGCTTTTTTGTGCAAGTCCTCCCAGGAGAAGCCTTGTGGAGTCCGCCTTGGGATCGCAGCCAACGACCATTACCTTTTTTCCCATTTCTGCCAGGCCGGCAACGGTATTCTGTGTAGTTGTGGATTTGCCTATGCCGCCCTTTCCATAAATAGCAACCTTTCTCATAAAAACCTCCTCAGTATATTTATGGTTTTTCTTATTTATCCGGCTCGTCATTTGCCGGCCTGATGAGTAAGAGCAACCTCTGTGCCATGATTAAATTTTTAATGAATATCAAAGTCTGGATGATTTTTTCATAAAATTTATTACAGATGTGTAATAATCGCGGATGAATTCCACCTAAGTGGATTGATTTTATTTTAAAATGAAATTTAGAAACAAATCATTCCTACATTAATGTAAAAACAAAAGCGGGATTCCTACATTAATGTTTTTCAGGGATATGGTTTAAATGATTGCAGACAAAAACGAGACTGTGCTTATTTTCTACTTCCGGCTGAACAAATCAGCCGCCTTTATTTCCGGGTGATGATAGTAATCGTAATTTTTCATCGTTGCCGGCAAGCCGCCGTGGATCGCATGGTTAGGGCAGAAATTTACACAGGCCACGCATGTCTCGCAGTGATGCTGCCACGAAGGCTTGCCTTCAGCTATCTTGATGTTATTCACGGGGCACACCTTTGCGCATGTGCCGCACCCGTCACAGTTTTCATCTGTGTAATAGCTGTTGTCGGAATTATAAATTATCTCATCAAACGTAGTACCTTCCGATTTCAGCATCTTTCTTAAATTGGCCTTTATCACTGGAGCCAAAACCGGCATCAGAATAGCGGATAAAATTCGCATAAAAACATTTGCTGTTTCAAACTTACCATGTTTGCGCTCATTGACATAACCTGAAACCTCATCGAGTTTTTTTAATGAAGCATCCAGTTTTTCCATTCTCTTATCGGTGCTCGCCGTCATCAAATTTGATGTCATAACTACAGTGAAACCTGCGCTCAACTTCCCCCCTTGCATTTTGATTATTTTCTTCAAATTAATAAATGCAGATCCTGACCCGCCGCCGCATGTGCCTGCCGCAAATATGTATTTGGCCCCTATGCCGCCGGACAGTTTTTTTGCAAATTTGCTTATGATCACCGGAAGACCGGTATTTATAACATAATAAATGGGGAACACGATCCCGATCACATCGGCATCGGTTTCAATTTTATCCCTGCCAATGACTGAAGATACAGGGATCAGTTTGCCGTCGGTCTTTCCGGCAATGACCCTTGCCGCTGCAAGCGAATTACCCGTGCCTGAGAAATAATAAATTTCAGTTTTATTCATAATTAAATCCTCCAGATTTTTTTAAAGTTGTTTTTTGTCCCGCAATATCGGCGGCC
>JBJKSS010000434.1:0-11898 GCA_046703745.1 Spirochaetota bacterium | reverse complement strand
GATCGATACCTATATAATTTTTTGAAATCTTTCTTAATTTTTCTCCCATTGCGAGGTCTTTCGGCTTGTAAGCCATGTTGATGATCAATTTTGGAGTGAATGAATCTATAAGGTTGACGGCCTCGGCATGAATTTCAGGATCAATACTCGAAAAATGTTCCATCAATTCGCCGATTTTCCATGCTGTTTCTCCGCCGGTTTTAGTGTATTTTTCAAATATTTTCATTGCTTCCTTGTGTTTTTTGAGACCCGCATACAATAATCTGAATGCCGTATTCTTGAGGAATGCATAGGCGTTCAAGATTGAAGTAATTTCCGGCATCGCAATTATAATGCCAAAGGAACTTACCATAAAAAAATCAACAGTGTTAAATGATGAGCCGGCCCCGAGATCCAGGATGATATAATCGCAGTCCAGTTCCTGGATTTGCCTGATAAGCCTTTTTTTTTGAATTACACTTATATTTGCAATACCCACCATCTCCGCATCACCGGGAATGATTTTTAGATTATCCAGCTCCGTTTCAAGAAGGTAATGGGACAGCTTTGTGTCCGTTTGATGAAGGAAATTGCCTATACCGTCAGGCGCTATATCATAACCGACACATGTATGAATATTGGCCCCGCCGAAATCGAGGTCTATCAGGACGGTTTTTTTACCCATCTGTGCAAGAGCGAAACTCAAATTTATCGACAATACGGTTTTCCCGACACCGCCTTTACCACTGGCAACAGAAATTATGATCGGAGACTTTTTGTCATCCTTTTTTGACATCGGTGATTCCTCCATTCATGGTTAGGCTTCTTACTCATTTTAACTGCAAATATTTTATTTGTCTATAATAATTACGATTATATATAAAAAAGACATTATATAAATTATTGTCAATAATGTCTTATAATATATAAAAAAAAATGTTAAATGTCTAAATAATTAAATTTATCCGGAGACTCATATCATGAAAGACTGTCTTAACGAACTTAAAAAAAGAGGATTTTTCCAGCAGTGTACGAATGAAGAAAATTTAAGCAGGCTTCTGGATAATAAGAAGGTTGTTTTTTATGCGGGGTTCGATCCGACGAATGTCAGCCTTCACCTCGGCCACCTTGTGCCCATTATGGCAATGGCTTTTTTGCAGAGGATGGGGCACAAGCCGGTTGCATTGCTGGGAGGCGGCACTGCAATGATAGGCGATCCCTCGGGAAAGACCGAGGCACGTAAGATGCTGACCGTTGAGCAGATTGATTCCAATTCGGCGAAGATAAAAGGGCAGCTTGAGAGATTCGTTGCGCTTGACGGTGACAAGGGGCTTTTGTTGAATAATGCCGACTGGCTGAGGAACATCAATTATCTGGGGTTTTTAAGGGACATTGGCAGACATTTCAGCGTCAACAGGATGCTTTCTTTCGAGACATACAGGGAAAAAATGGGGCACGGGCTTTCGTTTCTTGAATTCAACTAAATCCTGCTTCAATCTTATGATTTTCTTGAGTTGTACAGGAAGCACGGCTGCATTCTCCAGATAGGAGGCGATGACCAGTGGGCAAACATGGTGTCCGGCGTTGATCTCATTCGCAGGGTGGAATCATCCGAGGAAGTCGAGTGCCTCACGCTGCCCTTAATTCTGACCAGCGACGGCAAGAAGATGGGCAAAACGGAAAAAGGAGCGGTTTTTCTATCAAAAGAATTGACCGGCCCTTACGATTTTTACCTGTACTGGATCAATGTAAGCGATGCGGATGTAATCAGATTTTTGAAGCTGTATACTTTCCTTGAACTGGATGAAATAGCGCAGTATGAATCTTTGAAGAATGAAGAATTGAGAGCCGCAAAGGAAAGGCTTGCATTTGAAACGACGAAGATCGTCCACGGCGAGGAAGAGGCGGTAAAGGCGAGGGACGGAGCCAAAGCGGCTTTCGGCGGCGGTGACAACATCGACCTGATGCCCAAAACCGATATGCCGAAGTCAAGGTTCGAACAGGGTGTAAGCGTGCTCGACCTTTTTGTGGAATGCGGCCTGTGCTCGTCGAAAGGCGAAGTAAGGCGTCTCATACAACAAAACGGGTGCAGGATCAACGATGAAAAAGTTACCGATGATAAACTTGTGATAAATGCTTCGTTCATTACAGAAAAAGGCATTATCCTGAAAAACGGCAAGAAGAAGATTCACAGGATAAATGTTATTTGATTGAAGCAGGTCAATTAAAATCTTTAAGAGCGCCGGATGAAAATCATTTGGCTAATTTTCACCCGGTGAGTAAACTAAAGAAATTTTATTTGTTTAAAAAAGAACAGACAAGGCCGGCGCATAATCCCTGGATCAGTATCATGACCCACCAGGATACAACCATCAATAAGTATATCTGGTAGCTTGAGTAGTTTATTATCATTTCGGGAAATGACAAAGACCAGTAGATTAATCCGAAAATAATCCCGTTTTTAAAAGGGGGATTCCCGAATAATGTTTTGACCTTGTCCCAGATAACCGCCATGATAAATCCTGTGAAGAATGGTGAAACAAAGAATAAAGACGTTTTTGGGTCCGACCATGGTCTGAAAATCGTAGTGTTGTTGTATCCAGCAGTCAATTGAGGGAATATTATCCCTGAAAAAAAGCTTAAAGCAAAACCAACAATCAATATGACAAAGCTTGACAATAGTCCCGTTAAAATTATTTTTTTCATAAAGTAATCCTCCAAAAAATTAATTTATGCGATTATCATATTATATTAACGTGACAGCATTATGTCAGCAATAAATTTATTTTTTAATCCAGACTTATTTTTCTGATTTTCATGTTTGCCTTGTCTATAAAAACCTCGTTTATTTTACCGTTTTTCACCGTGCAGGTTATTATTCCCCTGGCAGCCATGGTTCTGACAGTTTTTTTCCCGGGGAATATTCCCCTGATGCTGTCCTCGCCTGCTTCACACGCCATGACTATTATGCAATCGGCATCCTTGTATTTTCCCGCAAGTTTGTTTTTGAAATTTTCATGCAGGCAGCAGAGAGGATCGATATTTCTTGGAAGCCATGCTTCATTATTTATGCCCCTCTTTTTCAATGCGCTGGAAATTTTTTCAATTTCCATTTTTGTGTATACCGGTGTTATGCCGGCAGGCGAATACTTCAGGAAAGGCAGGTCATTATTCGCCGAAAGACTGATGTTTGTGCAGCTCGGACAGCCGACGATCAGTACTTTTTTTGCATTACCTGTTTCTTCGATAATTTTTTGTCCTTCAATCTTCTCACAGTAAACAGCCATAAAAACTCCTTTTATTTAGTTTATAAAACTAATTATTCAATCAAAAAAATTATTTTTTGATTGAATTTTTAATCTTCAAAAGATAATTATAAAAATTGTCGATTTCATTCTCATCTAGGCAGTTGAATATTTCGTTGACAAGATTTTTGTAAGCCTCGTTATATGCGTTGAAAATTTTTCTTCCCTGCTCGGTAAGCACGACATGGAAAAATCTTTTGTCTTCCGGAGACTGCTCTTTTTTTATGAATTTAAGGCTGATGAGCTTGTTGACTATTGCAGTTACCGACGGCTTTGTTATTTTCAGATATTCAGCAAGAGTTGACAGGGACGGATTGTTCAATTTAAGGATCAGTGCCAGGCATTGATACTGTCTCATGTTGATATCCATAAATTTTTTATCTTTGAGGGTTTTCCCCTTGATCTCAAGGATATTGTTTGACAATACTTCTTCGATTTCGATTAATAAACTCTGCAGATCCATTCAGACAACCTTAATTAGTTTGATTAACTAAATATATTGAAATTTACGAAAGGTGTCAATATTATTTTGTAAAATATGGACAAAACAATTGCTTTTTATTCAAAACAGTATTATATAAAAGGAAACAAGGGGTTACAACCCCCTTGTTTCCATGATTTTTTTAAGGAGAACAACTATGGCAGATACAATTACCAAAGAGATGAATTTGAAGGATTTGTTGAGCAAATATCCAAACAGTGCAAGGGTTTTTGCATCCTATGGCATCGGCTGTCTCGGCTGTGCAATGGCGAATTTTGAAACAATCGAACAGGGAATACAGGCTCATGGCATTGACGTGGATGAATTCATGAAAGTTCTGAATGCATTCGTCGGCAAATAAAACAAATAAATTTTTTTATGAAAAAAGTTATACTAATGCGTCATTCCAAATCCGAAAGAGATTCTTATTCTGATATAAAAGATTTTGACAGGCCGTTGAATGAGATGGGAAAAAATGATGCTCCTGTAATGGGTAAATTTTTATTCAAGAAGGATATTTTACCGGATTTAATAATATGCTCTCCTGCACTTCGAACCAGCATGACGCTCGAACTGGTTTTGAAAGGGATGGGGGAAAAAATGTTGGTCGTTTTTAACAAATTGCTTTATGAAGGTTCGGTAAGCGAGATTTTGGAAATTATTTCTCAAACAGACAACGGCATTAACAGCCTGATGATAATCGGGCACAATCCTTCCATCCAGAATTTGGCCGAATGCTTTATTAACGGAACATTTCCATATAATAAATTCAGTACATCCGGCATTGCAATTTTTGAATTTGAAATTGATGACTGGAAAAAAATCTTCGATAAATTCGGCAAACTGGTACTGTTCAAAACACCGAAAATGATGATTGACTGATTTTAGCCGCGTGTGTTGAATACAACCGGATTTTCATCGGTATTGTTCTTTTTTTCCTTTTTAACCGGTTTGAAAACAAGCTTGCCGTTTTCCACAACAAGATCGATCTTGTCTCCCTTTTTAAAATTTGAGGCAAGTATTTCATTCGTCAGCGGATCGGTAATATCTTTTTGTATTGCGCGCCTCAATGTCCTTGCGCCGAATTTCCTGTCGTAGTTGTCGCGGATTATCAATTCTTTGGCTTCATCACTTATGTTAATCGTGAGCCTGTGCGGTTTTATATTTTCCCTTGTTTCTTCAAACATTATGTCGATGATCTGTTTCAGGTCGTCTTTTTCAAGCGGCTTGAACACCACGATTTCATCCACCCTGTTGAGGAATTCCGGGTTGAACACTCTTTTTAATTCATTCAATGCGGAATTTTTGATTTCCTTGTAAGCGCCTTCATTGTCAGGCAGATTAAATCCGAAATTCGATTCCTTGAATATTTCCCTTGCGCCGACATTGCTTGTCATGATAATTATCGTATCCCTGAACGAGACTATGTGCCCGAGATTGTCCGCAAGCTCGCCTTCTTCCAGAACCTGCAGCAATATGTTGAATACATCGGGATGCGCCTTTTCTATTTCATCAAGGAGCACAACGGAGTACGGTCTCTTCCTGATTCTTTCAGTGAGAAGGCCGCCTTCATCGTAGCCAACATATCCGGGAGGCGCACCAACAAGTCTTGAGACATTGTGTTTTTCCATAAAATCCGACATGTCAATCCTCAGCAGTGCATTTGCATCACCGAACATGAATTCTGCAAGCCTTTTGGCGAGCTCTGTCTAGCCCACGCCCGTCGGCCCCAGGATGATGAATGAGCCGAGCGGCCTGTTTTTGGAATTAAGCCCGATCCTCGCTCTTCTGACAGCAGATGATATTATCTTGATCGCTTCGTCCTGGCCGACCACCTTTGAGGATATTTCTTTTTCCATTTTAAGGAGTTTTTTCGTTTCGCTTTCGTTTATCTTTGACAATGGGATTTTCGTCATGTTTGAAATGACTTCCGCGATGTTTTCCTCATCAACGGTGTATTTCTCACTGTTATACTGCTTCTGCCATTTGAGGAAAATGTTTTCCCTGTCCCTCGTGAGTTCGTAAATCCTGTCTTTTATCTCTTCGCATTCTTCAAAAAGCTGTTCCTTTATCAACTGCGCCTTTTGATTCTCAAGCTCCTCGATTTCTTTCTCGACGCTTATGAGATCAACCGGTTTAACGGATTTCTGGAGTCTGATCCTAGATCCCGCCTCATCGATGAGATCTATTGCCTTGTCCGGAAGGAACCTGTCCGCAATATACCTGTGGCTCAAATACGCGGCCATCCTGATCGCCTTGTCCGTGTACTGGACATTATGATGGTTTTCATAAAGGTATTTTATGCCGTTTAAAATGTTAATCGTCTCTTCAACACTCGGCTCGTCTACGACTATCGGCTGGAACCTTCTTTCCAGTGCAGTGTCCTTTTCTATGTGCTTTTTATATTCGCTTAATGTTGTGGCTCCGATACATCTTAGCTCTCCTCTTGACAGGGCGGGTTTAAGCATGTTGGAGGCATCGATTGCACCTTCAGCGGCGCCGGCTCCGATGATTGTATGAAGCTCGTCTATAAAAAGAATGACATTATTGACATCAGCAATTTCACGCATTACTTTTTTAAGTCTTTCCTCGAATTCACCCCTGTACTTTGTGCCAGCAACAAGAAGCGCAAGATCGAGGGCTATGACCCTCTTGCCGATCAAAACATCGGGAACGTCGTTGTTTACAATGCGCTGTGCAAGCCCTTCGACAATGGCGGTTTTGCCTACTCCTGGCTCACCAATCAGAACGGGGTTGTTCTTTGTCCTTCTTGATAATATCTGGATGACCCTTTCGATTTCAAGATCCCTGCCGACAACCTTGTCCAGTTTTCCCTTTTTTGCGGAAATCGTAAGATCCCTGCCGAATTCATCAAGAGTAGGAGTCTTTTTAATTGTATCTTTTTTCGGCATGGTCTTGCCGAAACCGATGATTTTAACTATGCCCTCGCGAAATTTATTTATGGTTACGTTATAATCTTCCAGGACCTGGGCCACGATGGAATCCCTTATGAGCATTGCCGATAAAAACAGGTGCTCTGTCCCTATATAACTGTATCCCATGTTCTTGGCTTCCTCGATGCTGATTTCAATCATCCGCTGGACTTCCTGTGTCGGAAGGATTTCGCCAAGATAAAGCGGACCATCCTTTTTCTCAAGGTATTCCTCGATATCCATGATCAGTTCCTGGATGTCAACACCAAGACTTGAGAGAGTTTTTACCGCAACACTTTCCTTTTCATTGAGTATTGCCAGTACCACATGCTCAGGTATTATTTTATCCGAATTGAATCTTCTTGCTTCTTCCTGGACCAAAACATTGATTACCCTGTTGGCCCGTGCCGTAAATCCCCTATGATACATCATTCTTCTCCGAATTTAGATGACTCTTGATTAATTCCGCAATAATTGCATCGCTTTGTTTTTTCTCTGTTTCAACCGCTTCGTTAATAAAATCTTCCTGCAAAAGGACAAAAATTTTATTAATGGTTTCAATGCTGACCGGGATATCTTCGCCCAAATTTATTCCCATCCTCAGGTTTGAAAGATGGTAAACGGCTTCCTGGATATCCATTAGTTTTGCGTATTTTAACGTGCCGTAACTTCTATAGATATTATCGACAAACTCCGCCTTATTTTTTAAGGAGAATTCCACAAGATATGAATGGTTAAGGCTCAACAAATCTTCAACATCGCTTACAAAACGGGAGATCAGATCGCTTTCAGTCAGTCCGAAATTAAGCGAGGATGACAAGATATAATAGTTTGTTTCGTTTTCATCAACCTTGTACTGCTGCAAGGGTTTTACATTGATGCCCTTGTCAAGAAGGGCGGAAAAAGTTTCATTCTGCTTTTTCAATAAAACTATTCCCGGAATATGTACGAGAACGGAGAGTTTGATCCCCAGACCGCAGTTTTTTATCAGCGAGGTCAGATAACCGTATTTCGTGGAAGCGCTGAAGTTAAAATTTTCGGATAATTGTCTTTCCAGGCTTTCGGCTTTTTTATAGGCCTCATCTATATTGAAATTCCTGTTTGTTATTGTTGTTATGTTGATGTGATCATCATTGTTAAGCAGGATCAGTATGTTTTGATTTTTTAATAAAACCAGCTTGCCTTGTTTTTTTGAATTTTTTTCAAATAATAATTCTTCGGCAAAATCCTGCCTGCTGTTTTTTGAATTGCCTTTGAAATCACAAACCTTGATTTTATTGTTGTTTGATGAGAGAAAATCAAGCACTTTGGTTTCTATTTCACTCTTTTTTTCCTGTGACAATGTCAGGCTGAAGGCATAATTTTCCAAATTACGCAATATGCTCACCCTGGACAACACGACTGATGCGAATATCGAACTGTTTTCTGCCGTTTTATTCATGCTATGCATTCTTGCTGACCCTCTTCTGTATTGTTTTCTTGATCATCTTTATTTTATCCCTTACAAGGGCGGCTTTTTCGTATTCTTCGCTCTTGAGATAGTTTTTTAGCTCTATTTTCAATTTGTGCAATACAGCCTTGTCATTCTTAATCCTGCCCAGATCAACGGGAAGTTTCCCAATATAATCCAGTGAACCGTTTATTTTAAAAATGATCAGGTCTGCTATATGCTCAAACATTGAGTAACAGGTCGGGCACCCCAGCTTCAAGTTGTCGTTTATATCAACTATTGTAGTTTTGCATGAAGGGCAGGACAAACTGATTCGCAAATTTGGGTTTTTTAGTTTTTGTGGTTTTTCAACAAACCTGCTGTTGGAGCCCGCCAAATTTGTAACCAAATTTTGAAAAAGTTTATCAAGCTCCTGTACCGATGATACGTTTAAACCGTTTTTTATGGCACAATTCAGGCATAAATTTATCTTATTCAACCCTTTTTCAGTATATTCATGTATATGTATTATAGCATCCTCTCTTTTACAAAAACTACATTTCATCAATTTATCCTCAAATTATTATATATATTTACATTTTAAATTATAATATTTTTTCTTCAAATAAGCAATGCATCAAAAAAATTATTACTTTATTATTATATTTAAGACGCTGTTTATCATTTTGAAAAGTGCCGAAAGACAAATTTTTATAAATAATATGTAACCTAAATTATATATTTTTAAAACATTAATGATTGCAATTTTACAAAATAATTGAGAAAAATTTATAAATAAGAAGAGCGCTCCAATAGTTCTTTGACTTTTTCCTGTAACTGTGATATATGAGACTCATCAGGTGAAGATTAGCAAATCTTGAACAGGAAAGACGGTGTGAATCCGTCGCGGTCCCGCCGCTGTAAACCTGCCTGCTGTTTTTAAGCAGCAAATGCTCCCGCTTTTATGGCCACTGTCAATTTTGACGGGAAGGCTGCCCGGGCATTATGGAGGTAAAGTCAGAAAGCCTGCCTGATCGTTTTTATAAAGCCGCATCTTCGGTTGAAAGAATGGCTTTAACCAAACAAGGATGAAGTAAACAGGGTGCAATCCTTTTTTTTAAGGATAACTGCCGATGAAAAGGCTCGCAGTTTTATTTTTCATCCTCTGTCCACTTTTTTATTCCTGCATCAAAAATAACAAGTCAAAGCCTGAGAATGATTCTCCACCGGGAAGAATAATCTCCCTGGGGCCATATATTACCGAAGAGATTTATCTTTTGGGCAAGGGTGGCTCGCTCGTCGCGGACACGGTTTACTGTACAAAACCGGCTGATGCCGATAAAAAGCAGAAAATCGGCAACCTTGTGGAAATCAATATAGAAAAAATCTACAGTCTCAAGCCTGATATCGTTTTTGCAACGGGGCTCACCTATCCCCAGAATATAAATAAACTTAAAAGTCTCGGTATAAAAACTGTTGTCATGCCTCAGGCAAAATCCTTTGATGAAATTTGCGGGCAATTCCAGCTTCTTGGCAGATACCTTCACGAGGGGGACAGAGCCGCCGAAATTGTTGCAAAATCAAGAAAGATCGTGGGAAAAATCAGGACTTTAACAGGAAAAATTAAAAATAAAAAAAAGATATTCTTCCAGATCGGGGCCGATCCGCTCTGGGCCGTTAACAAAGACTCATTCATGAATGACTTCATAGAATTCGGCGGCGGGATTAACATCGCATACAACAGCGGCATCGGCCCGTACAGCAGGGAAAAGGTTGTAGAACAAAACCCCGATATTATCGTCATCATTAAAATGGGAATCCAAAACGACAGGGAAGAGCGGGACAAGTGGATGAAGCTGGGCTCGATCAATGCCGTGAAAACCGGCTCGATTTTTGTAATCGATCCGTACGAAGTGTGCAGTGCGACCCCCGTTTCATTCGCAGAGAGTCTCAAGGAACTTGCCGTTATGTTTTATCCCGGTCTGAAAGAGGAGATTGCGTCAATAGATGAAAAGTAAAAAACTCAAATACCTGACAATTGTCCTTGTTTTAATGCTTGTCCTTATTTTTATCTCGGCCGCATCGTGCTTCATAGGCTCTGCCGATATTTTTCGGGAGAATCCAACCCAGATTTTCGATACAATAATAAAAATCAGGCTGCCAAGGATTATTCTCGGTCTTATAGTTGGAGGAGCGTTGAGCCTTTCAGGGGCAATTTTGCAGGGCATGTTCAGGAATCCTCTTGTGGAGCCCTACACACTGGGGATTTCCGGCGGATCGAGCCTTGCCGTTTGTATCGGGATCATGCTTAATTTATCCCGCATTTTTGCAATTGATGTTTTGCGGCCCCTCACAGGATTTGCCGGGGCGCTTGGAGTTTTGTTCCTCGTTTATTTTCTCGGCTCCAACAGGAAGGAGCTTAAGAATAACGGGATGCTTTTAACGGGCGTTATGATAAGCTTCATCTCATCATCGCTTATAATGCTGATCCTTTCGTTATCCAGGGCGGAGAATGCACAGAGCATCATTTTCTGGCTGATGGGCACCTTGAAAGAATCAAACAATATTTTGATCCTGATTATCGCCGACTTGTCATTAATCGCCGTAGTTTGGGCGTTTTTTTACAGCAACGATCTTAATGCTCTGTCCCTTGGGGATGAAGAAGCAATCAATATGGGCATAAATGCCCAAAGATCAAAGAAAATACTATTCATAATAACATCCGTGCTTACGGGTTTCAGCGTGTCGGTTGCGGGCAGCATCGGGTTCGTCGGTTTGATCGTGCCCCATTTTGTAAGAATGCTAGTTTCGAATGATTACAGGATTTTGCTTGCTGCTTCCTGGCTGGGCGGTGCGATTTTTTTAATTGCCTGCGATACTATTGCGCGCACGATTTTATTCCCCATGGGCCTGGAGCTTCCTGTCGGAGTG
The DNA here is from genome assembly GCA_046703745.1 of Spirochaetota bacterium. Classification (GTDB taxonomy): domain Bacteria; phylum Spirochaetota; class GWE2-31-10; order GWE2-31-10; family JAFGQB01; genus CAZHHK01. The sequence continues at coordinate 840 of JBJKSS010000434.1, read as the reverse complement.
ATTACAGGGATCATAGGCGGATTCCTAATGCTCTTTATACTTTCCAAAAAACAGGTGAAGCTATGATAAGCGTGAAAAACCTCGAATGCGGTTATGAAAAATTCCGCCTGAAAAACATAAATCTCTCGATTGAAAGCGGCGAGTTGCTCGGGATAATAGGGCCGAATGGCTCTGGCAAAACAACTTTCCTCAAGGCATTGACCGGCCTAATTAAGCCCCACGGCGGGGAAATTTTAATAAACGGTAAAAGTATTCGCCATTTCGGGCAAAAGGAGCTTGCCAGGGAAATCGCAGTTGTTTCACAGAATGTCGGCCCTGAAAACGTTAAAATCGAGGACTTCATTTTAATGGGAAGACTCTGTCATTTCGGGCCCATGCAGTTTTTCGAGTCCGCCCATGACCATGAAATAGCCAGGCAGAATATGGAATTAACAGACACTTATTCACTGAAAGACAAGTATCTTGACGAGGTGAGCGGCGGCGAGAGGCAGCTCGTCTACATTGCGAAGGCACTAACCCAGGGGTCTAAAATTCTTTTCCTCGACGAGCCGATTTCACATCTTGATATTTCGCACCAGATAAGGGTGCTGGAGCTGATTAAAACGTTGAATGCAGAGCATGGATATACGATAATCATGATCCTCCATGATTTAAACCTCGCATCTGAGTACTGCGGGAAGCTGGTGTTGTTCTCCGGCGGGGAAATATACAGGGCGGGCAAACCGGATGAAGTGATTGATTATAAAACGATCGAAGAGGTTTATAAAACCGTGGTTGTTGTTAACAAAAACCCGGTCAGTAAAAAACCTTATGTGATACTCGTGTCAGGCGAATCACTTA
>JBJKSS010000433.1:0-4153 GCA_046703745.1 Spirochaetota bacterium | reverse complement strand
TGGAAACAAGGGGTTGACTTGTGCCGAGCACAGCGAGGTGAACCCCTTGTTTCCATTCAGATTTTTATTTCCATGGTTACTAAAAAGCTTGCGATGTACGGCATTTCACCGAACATCGAGCCCTTGTAGCCCAGATAGATGTTCGAACTCAATTGCACGGCAAAATATTTCAAAAAATTATACCGAATCTTGGGGATCAACATCCCGCTTCCGTCAAGAAGATATATAAATGCGCCCAACGAGAGATCGAGACCGGTCGATGCAATATCATCCTTGCCGATCTGTATGAACGCATAAAACATCCCCGTTTCGAACGTATCGAATTTTTTCATCGAGCTGCCCAGAATGCCGAGGTAATAACCCTTGAATTGATCCTTCAATTTTATGGCGTTGGACGCGGCCTTCGGGTATTCAGGGGACTCGTTATTTTCATTGATGTCATCGATATTATCAAAAAAATTCTTCCCGGCTTTCGGATCGAGCCCGGATGAATTGAAATAAATCTCACAGATTATGTTAAATAGTGAAGCTGGAGTAAAATTCATTCCGAACAACACGCCGGAAAAGCTCAATGAACAATAGTATTTCTTCCACTCATATTCATGCATATTGCCGTACAACTTTTTATCGAGCCTTGCGAGCCTTCTCACCGGCTCGTTCGAACGAAGCGCGAGGTTTGTATAGATTATCAAATCATCATAGGCCGTTACGGTGACAGTTGTGCCGGCTGCCCACTTGAGGCTGGTATCAAGATAAAAATTGAAACCGAAGTCCACGTTGGGCACCTTGAAATTAACGCCTGTAAAAAATCTCTGTTCATCCTGGATGTTGAAATAATCTTTTGTATTGTCCTTCACCGGAATGCCCGGCGAATAGATGAAATTTATGTCGGCAAACGGAAAGTAAGCCGTGATCTTCAGCATGTTCACGCCCACCTCGTCGTAGTTAAAAAGATCGGCAACATTCTTTCTCGAGTAGGCAAGATCGGTGAATGTCCTGAAAACATACGACTCGCCGCAGCTGAAGTAAACACGGCCGAACGTAATCTTCACAGGGTATTCCAGCGGAATTTTCCAGAGGAAATAAAACTCCCGCACGAGGTCGTCGAGGCGGTTGTTGTTCGTGTCATCATGATCCGCGCTTTTAATGCTGTAAAGCTGGTTGCCCTCGACAATATATCTGAAACTGTTGTCAATATAAACGAGGAAATAGTCGCCGAAATCTATCCTTCCCAGCGAGTCTGTGTAGAGTATGTTTGAATAATTATTTATATCAAACCTGTTATTCCTGTTTATTGAGTTATTCCTCAAAAGCGAGTACTGGAAAACATCACGCACGAATGTAGTGAGTGACACGTTGATACTCTCCTCGATCTTCTCTTTTGCGGATTTTTTAAGATCATCCGTGTTGTCCGTTGTGCCTGAAACATCGCCGGTGCTTTCTGCAAAAACAGGGAACATTGAAATAATAAAAATTAATGCAATAATGAGTCTTTTCATGGCTATAAATTCAAATCCTTCAAAAGGTCGCTGTTAAAATACGAATCGCTGATCTTCTCCACTTTAAACGAATCATAGGTTACAATTGTAGATCTGTTTTTTTCGATCTCATCTTTTATTTCAAGCTCTACGCAGAGATCACGGCCGTTAACAGACCTGAATTTCCGAAAAATACTTTTTTTCAAAAGTTTCCCGGAATAGGAATAATACTCGGCGGTTACGGGTTTCAGTGTGGTTTTGTCCATGTAAAAAATTATTTTATAATATGTCACCCTGTTTGAGTTGCCGTCAAACTCTATCTTGTATACATCAGTATTGCCGCCCCTGTCATCGCCAATCAATTTGGGAATGTAATCCATAGAGTAGTTGACCGACAAAATGTCCCCGGTCGAAACCCCTCCGGTCAATTTTTGGGCAAGACTGATTTTTATCGGTCTCTTTGAGCCGGGTATGTAAAGGTATGTGTCTGTGCCGACAAGGAGCATTCTCCTCCCTTTCTGATCCTGGGGTGCAAGAAAATATGCAATCGACCTGTTTTCATTCTTCTTCGACCTGCTGTAGAGCACCTTGAGCGTACTTGTGTCCCTGATCTCTCCATTTTCGATCTCGGTCGTTTTTATTATCATCGAAAACGAATCGGCCGGACCTCTCGTCTCATCGATTTTTCCCATCAAAAAATCCGCAGTGATTTCCGGGTGGATCAGGGTCAGACCGAGCACCACGAGGAATGCAATCAATAAATTTTTTTTCATAATTTTTTCTCCTTCAACATGACCATGGAAACAAGGGGTTGACTTGTGCCGAGCACAGCGAGGTGAACCCCTTGTTCCCTTTTTATTCTCAATAATGTCTCAAGGCTTCGACAATTGTCCTGTCTATCGATTTTTTTGCCGGAAGTATCGAGGCAAAAAATGCCGTCAAAACCGAGAGCTTGAAGCTGAATATGAAATTGATGAAACTCGTTCCATCCAGTCTTATTCTCGCTGTATAACCGTGATTCGAACTGGGCGGTGCCGGCATAGGAATGCCGAAAATGTTTATAACTGATGAAAGGGCGATCCCGATAGTGATTCCAACAATGCCGCCTATTATTCCCATGATCAGGGCCTCGATTATGTTGTTCTGCACGATCTGGAATTTTGTCGTGCCTATTGTCCGCAAGGTCCCGGTCTCTGCAACCCTCTCCATCACGGACATGAAAAGCGTATTGGCGATGAAAATTATAACCATCACGCAGATTATGAATTTGACGAAATTGAATATCCCGTCATACATCACCTTAACCTGCCTGTAGAATACGGCGAGGTCTTCCCATGTTTTGTATTCTATGTCCATATTTTTCTCACCGATCAGGCTGTCGAGCCGCTTCTGGAATTTCGCCTGGTTCTTTGAGTCTTTCAAAAGGATTATCAGTTTGTCAGCGTATTTTTCTGCAAGGAGTCTCCATACATCTTCGATCGGCATCTTAAGTACCACCTTGTCATAGGCAGTTGACATTGTCTCGACGGTACCCTTTACTTCCGAATCGATCACATTAATCCCGACCCTTGAAGTTGATGCGAGAATGGTAAGCGGATCGCCTGCCTTTGCATTTATTTTTTTTGCAAGAAGATAGCCGATCGTGGCCCTGCCCTCGTCGCCGGGGCTCAACTTCTGCCCCTCTTTAATTGTGTCGTAGCTCGTCAGTGCCCTGTCCTTCTCCACATCAACGCCCTTGCCGAGAAAACTTGTGGAATTATCCCCTGCGCCTACGAGCCCTGAGAATTCCACAACCGGCATTATCGAGTCAAGCATGGGCTTCAACACTGCATCGTTTTTGATTATGTTTTCGATTTTTTCAAAATCATACATCCTGTACTTTTCGGGGTCGGTAATGCCGAATTCATTGCAGCCTTTTTTGTAAATCTGCAGGTGGCCTATCTGTGAATGAATCGTGGATTCCTTTAGCCCGTAGTACATGTCGTTTATATATCCGCCGAAAATGATTATCGCAACTGCGCCTATCGCTATGGCAGATATTGTTATAACAGAACGCCTCGTGTTCCTGAACACGTTCCTTGCGGCAATCGAAACAACATAACTGTTTCTCACCGTAAGGATGATAAGGAAAAGTATGATGAGCACAATTAAAATATACGAAAAAACGCTCAATCCGAATTTAATCATATCAGTCATCTTGCCGCCTCGAATTTATCAATATTTGGTTCTAATTTGTTTCCTGTAATCAGGGTATTTTGTTTTAAGTTCATTGAAAATTTGCTTTGCCTTTCCCCTGTCGCCGCTTATTTTCAAGGCCTTACTGTAAAAAAAGAGCACCATGCTTTTATAGTTGTCATCCGGAAGGCTGTTGAGGTTGGCATAAAGCTTGCCCATGTCGGCAACGCCGATGTCCGTTCTGTTCAGCATTTTGGGCACAGACACCGAGTTTATTCCCCTGTAAAAAAGCACGTACGGATCATTCGGGTTTTTATCTGCCATGTCATCAAGCATCGAAAACCCCTTGTCGATCATCTTCATCGCATTGGTATAATCGAGCTTTTTGGCATACGCACCGCCCAGCATGGTGTAGAGGTTGCCTGTAAGCACATTGAGCCTTACGCTCTGCGGGAAAGTGCCAAGCGCTTCTTCAAGAAATTTTATGCCGCCTTCAATCT
>JBJKSS010000432.1:0-6607 GCA_046703745.1 Spirochaetota bacterium | reverse complement strand
ACGAAGGCCAGAAGAGCCAGGTTTTTAACAACCTTAAAATTAATGCCAGGCAGGCCATGCCCGGCGGCGGCAGTATAAAAGTCGCCATTAAAAATTATGTTAATGAGTCCGGCAGCATTCCGCTCCTTAAAAGGGGGAATTATGTGAAGATTGTTTTTGAGGATACCGGATGGGGGATTTCAAAGGACAACCTGCCGAAAATTTTCGATCCGTTTTTTTCAACCAAAAAGGAAGGCAAGGGACTCGGGCTTGCAAGCGTTTATTCCATTATAAAGAAGCATGACGGAATAATTCATGCAGATTCGAAAATCAAGAAAGGTACCAAGTTCACGATATTTATTCCGAAAACCAAGGATAAAAAAAACCAGCTGTCCGATTCTAATGGTAATAAAACAGTAGTAAAAGGCAAGGGACGGATATTGATAATGGATGATGAGTATGATATTCAGAATATTCTGAAAAAATCACTGCATTATCTCGGCTATGAATCCGATTTTACGCTTAACGGTACAGAAGCAATAAAGAAATATAAAAAAGCCATGAAGAAAGATGAAAAATTTGACTGCGTTCTGCTTGATTTGACTGTTCCGGGAAATCTCGGTGGTAAGGAAACGATTAGTGAGCTTTTAAAGATCGACCCGGATGTCAATGCCATAGTTATGAGCGGTTATTCAAATGATCAGATTATAGGAAATTTTGAGGAATATGGATTTAAGGGTGCAATAATTAAGCCGTTTAAAATAGAAGATATAAGTGAAGAGTTGGATAAAGTCTTGAAAAAAGGGAATTGATTTTATTTTTTTATGTATTCCAGGGCCTCATCTTCGGTCTGAGCATCACCAAAGTACTGTAAAAAGCCGATTAATTCAAAGACCCTTTTAACGGCAGACTGCATTCCAATGAAGCATATTTTGCCGCCTTTTTTTTCAACATTATCAAAGAGATCCATGAATATGCCGATCCCGCCGCTGGAAACATAGCTTAGTTTGTCGATTTTAAAAATATAATATTTGGAATTGTATTTTTTTTTGATTTCCTTGATATTATTTGACAGGAAATCTATTGAATTCAGGTTGATATTGCCTGACAGGGCTATTGACACGTGATTGTTTTTATTTTCAATGATTTTAATTTCCAGTTCATTATTCATTTTAACACTCTGTTTTGTTTTTGGTAAATTATGTCAAATTTACTATAATTTTATATAATGATAAAATTTTCGTCAACAGATTTAAAAAATTAATGAAAAATATAAAATTTTTAAAAAAAACTGCCGCCTAACGGTTATTTTTCCATATAACCCGTTCTTGCTTATTGATAAATTCAAGATTATTTTCCTTAAGTGCTTTTTAAAACATCCGAAAATAAATTTATAAAGAATGGGGGAGGGGCTTTAGGATCGCACCCGTAATGGCAGATTTAAGCAAACGAGAGACTGTTAAATTTGCCCGGGTAGGGATTCGACAGGTCCCTTTTTTTATGAAAAAGTAAATATACGGGCCAGGAGCACGAGATGCTTGACAAGATGGTTTTTAATATCTTGAATGACGCGACAATGCAGCTGAGATCATTCGGCAGGGAAAAAGACAATGACAAATTCGGCATGTCATTCGAAGATCTCTTGAATGCCGGTAAACAGAATAAAATTGACGATACAAAACCGGTTAAAGCGGCTGAAAATGCAGAGAAAATTCAAACGGTAAACCCTGAATCAAAAATTAAAACTTCGGATAACGTTGAAAAGGATAATATCGGGGAAAATGACGGAATTAATAAAAACGGGAAGAATAATCCCGGAGTCAAGGCTAAAGAAGTAAATAAATCAAAAGAAATAGCCGTTGAGAAAAAAAACGACAGCAAGGCTCATGTTTTTCAAATGTCTGACAAAACAGAGCCTCAAAAGACTTCAAAGAATAAAAAAAATGAAGAAGTTAAAATCGAAGTCGATAACCCGAATAATATAAAACTGATATTGCTTTCATTGGATGCAGGGGCAAGACTCAAGATTGAGAGCATTATATATGATTATAATGCCGGCAGGCTCGATAAGATGAAAGCCAACAGTCTTATCGCACAGATAATAAATGCCGGCCATTCGAATGATGTAAGAACCGCTCAAACGGTTAAAAAGAAGGTCACTGAAAATACTTCTGAAAATATCGGCAGGATTGATAACAATCCCCGTGGTGCAAAAAAAGGCAATGAGATAAAAATCGAAAACAATAATAATGCATTGAAGAGCGAAAACAAGCTGACCGATAACATGGAAAACGTTAAAAAGCATTCTCTTGAGGATTCCAAAAAGGAAGGCGCAAAACATGACATAGCCGAAATTAAATCGGACAACGATGTCAAGCAATTAAAAACAGAGTTAAATCTTAATATAAATGAATTAAAATCGGGTAATAACGGCTCTGCCAGGTCACAACTTAATAATTCCCAGAGAATCCTGGATCAAAACAGGGATATGATCTTCTCTGACATAGCAAAAAACACGAAAATAGTTTTGGGCCGGGGAGAAACCAGATTTTCTACGATGATAAGGCCGGAAAATCTCGGCAGGATCGATTTTAAATTCATGGTCAAAGACGGCAAGATGTCGGGCAAGTTGATAACGCATAACGAAGAAACCCTTAATTTCTTCAAGAATAATATTGAAGATTTGAGGGCGGTAATGCAGAAATCCAATGTCGATCTTTCCAGCCTTGAGATGGTTCTGGCCGGGAACAATTTCAATATGGGCGGATCCGGAGAAGGCAGGAAGAATGATTTTGATGACAACATGGAAGAAATGAAAATATCCGGCAATTTCAGGGTTAGGGACAAAAAAATATACGAAGATAATAATATGCTTTCAAATGAAGGCTACTCTTCGACAGGTAAAGATAAAAAAATAAATCTTGTGATTTGATGTTTTAAACAATGGAGCATGGGAGAAGGCAATGAACGCTGTGAATGATGTGAAGAATTCGATAAATGTTAATCAGAATCCTCTTGAAGTGTTGAAAACAAAACAGGAGGTCGATTATTTGAACAAGGCCATTACACAGAATGGCAAAAAACAGGTCAAGGATCTCGGCAAGGATCAATTCATCCAGCTTTTGCTTACAGAGCTCAAGTATCAGGATCCGACGAGCCCCATGAAGGACAGGGAATTCATCGGACAGATGGCGCAGTTTTCATCTCTTGAGCAGATGTTAAATTTTAACAAGGGAATGTCCAAGCTGCTTGAAAATTCTACCTTTCAGTCGAGCTTTGACCTCCTGGGACATTATGTGGAGCTGGAGACCGATAAATTTGACCAGTCCGGCAACAAGGTTGTTCTAAGCGGTGTTGTCGAATCCGTTAACAGGAAAGGTGAGGATGCAAGCATAACGGTCAACGGTGAGGAATATTCGGTTAACAGTATTATCAGTGTGAGCAAATGATAACGGGTTTATCCGTTTGATATATATCTTAATTTAAAGTTTTAATAAAACTTTAAGGGAGAATAAGAGTTATGATGAGGTCATTATATTCTGCGGTAAGCGGTCTGCAGAACCATCAGATAAGGATGGATGTCATTGGCAACAATATCGCTAATGTAAACACAGTGGGATTCAAAAAAAACAGGGTTACTTTCGAGGACATGCTGTCCCAGACGTTAAGCGGCGCTTCACGGCCCACGGATGAAAAGGGTGGTGTGAATCCGAAACAGGTCGGTCTCGGTATGGTTGTGGCCGCAATCGACACCGTGCATACCCAGGGATCATTGCAGACCACGGGTGTGAATACGGACATGGCAATCAGCGGCAACGGATTTTTCGTTCTGAAAGACGGGGCAAAAACATTTTATACAAGGGCTGGTTCATTCGGCCTTGACAAGGATGGTCTTCTTGTGAATCCGGGCACAGGCATGAAGGTGCAGGGATGGATGTCGGAGCCTGTAGGCGGCAAGTACATGATTAATTCGGCAGCGACCCCGAATGACATACAGATACCGATGTTTTCCAAGGATCCGGCAAAGGCAACAACCAATATTGATGTAAAGTGTAATCTGATGTCGGAAATGCCGATTGTTCCAAATCTTGACCAGTTGTCTGAAGCCGATAGAATCAAAAACACATGGACCTCATCAATCGACAGTTATGATTCTCTTGGCACGCCGATAGAAACAAGAATGACGTTTTATAAAACCGGGGTCAATCAATGGGATGTAAGGGTCGAGTTGTTCAGGACCGATCCCAATGATCCTACGCATAAAATAAGGCTGGACCCGGCCCAGTATAATGTGGGAGTGACACCGACTGCTGGAGGAGGCAATGCTCCTGCCAACGGTACTATAGAATTCAGGATGAATTTTGATAATCTGGGCAGAATCACATCCGTCACTGACAGGAACAACAACGTGAGGAACGCAAACAACCTTGCGGTAAATTTAAATGTTGCCGATCCCGGTACCGGTGCGGGCCCGATGAATATACAGCTTAACCTTGGTGAAGCAGGCAGGGTCAGGACGGATTCCGGAGTAGGGGTAACACAGTTTACTTCTGCATTCACCACAAAGCCTTTCAGGCAGGATGGTTTCGGAATGGGGTATCTTGAGGGAATCAAGATCGATGATACAGGTACGATTACAGGGGTTTATTCGAACGGCAACAACAGGGAGCTCGCACAGGTTGCCCTTGCAACATTCCCCAACCAGGAAGGCCTTGAAAAAGCGGGCGATACCAACTTCGTGTATTCAAACAACTCCGGTGAGCCGGACATCAGCACCGCGGGCAGCCAGGGAAAGGGCAAGATAATGGCAGGTGCCCTTGAGATGAGCAATGTCGATCTTGCCGAGGCGTTTACCGATATGATAGTTACACAGAGGGGCTTCCAGGCCAACTCCAGGACCATACAGACATCGGATCAGATGCTCCAGGAACTTCTTACATTAAAGCGATAAGATTAATTTGAAATAAACCGGGCCGCACCGTAATTACAGGTGCGGCTTTTTTTGTAATCAAAAAAACATTATTGATTAGTCAAAAAAAACCGATAATTTAAGAAAGGAAAACAGAAAATGATCAGGTTGACCAGAATGAACAGAGAGGTAATTTATTTAAATCCGCATCTGATAGAAAAAATAGAAGAAAAACCCGATACAATTGTAACAATGGAGTCTCAAACGCAGTATATTGTAATAGAAAAAACAGACGAGATTATAAAGAAGATTATTGATTACAGGAGAAGCCTGGGAAGTTTCGACAGGAAATGATTTTATACACAAAAATGTAAAAATAAGCCCTTATGGAAGCATATAAATTATAATAACAATAGAAAGCTTTGTAAAAGCTCGAAAAAGCGTGAATTTTTTGAATTTAAGCTAAATTTTTTAAAATTTTTATAAATTTTCGCTTGACTGTTATTTAAATATTAAATATTATATTATGCTAGGAGGGGAGTTTATGTCTGATGAGCAAAATGTTGAGGAAGGCGGTCTGGATCTGGAGGACCAATCCCAGGATCAACCCCGTAAAAAAGGCCCATTTTTAAGTCCCTTAATCATCCGTATTTTAATGATTGTAGCATTATTAATTTCAATGGTACTCATTTCGATAGTTGTTGTAATAATAGGTTTAAGTCTTTCCAAGGGCAGGGATATCAGGACCATGCCTGAAGAATGGGGGCAGCAAATTACCAGAGGCAAGGTTATGCATCTTGAATACCTGCCGCTGGAAGATCCGTTCAGGGAACAACTGGCTGACGGCAAGATGATACAATTGAAAATAACCCTCGGATACAGGTCCGATAATAAAAAATTTCAGCAGGAACTGGGATCGGTAATTCCTGAAATCAGGGATATAGTGATAAAACAGCTTTCTCATTTAAGATCCGATTATTTTACAGATGAAAACGGCAATACTTCCCTTGACAGGCTCGAAGAAGATCTGTTGAAACAGATTAATCGTATATTGAATGAGGGCAAGGTTGACAGAATTTTATTCCAGGAATTTACATTAATATAATATAATTATATTATGGGCTTTAAGGTAATATAAATGGCAGCAGAAGTATTATCGCAGGAAGAGATTGATCAGTTACTCAATGCAATAAACACGGGTGAAGTGGATGCAAATGAGATCAATCAGACCGGCGATCAGCGTAAAATAAAAATATATGATTTCAAAAGGCCTGACAAGTTTTCAAAGGATCAGATAAGAACAATATCGATGATCCATGAAACCTTTGCGCGTCTTACCACGACAGGACTTTCAGCACAGCTGCGTGCAATGGCGCATGTACATGTTGCATCGGTAGATCAGCTGACATACGAGGAATTCATAAGGTCGATCCCGAACCCGACAACGCTTGCCGTTATAGATATGGAGCCGTTGAAAGGCAACGCAGTACTGGAAATCGATCCGTCAATCACGTTTGCCATAATAGACAAGCTTTTCGGCGGCAAGGGCGAGAGTGACACCAAGCTTGCCAGGGAACTGACGGAAATCGAGTCCGCCGTAATCGAAGGCGTTATAGTCAGGGTGCTGGGCAATTTAAGGGAAGCCTGGTCAAATGTAATCGACTTGAGGCCGAGGCTGGGACGAATTGAAGTAAATCCCCAGTTTGCACAGATTGTTCC
>JBJKSS010000431.1:0-4082 GCA_046703745.1 Spirochaetota bacterium | reverse complement strand
CCTTCCTGGTGCCGGACTTTTTGATGTTAAGGGCCGGGAAAATCCTCTTTTCTGCGAGTCTTCTGTCGAGGTGGATTTCCATATTGCCTGTTCCCTTGAATTCTTCGAATATAACTTCGTCCATTTTGGAGCCTGTTTCGATCAAACCCGTGGCTATAATCGTCAAACTGCCGCCTTCCTCGATGTTCCTGGCTGCCCCGAAGAATCTCTTCGGCTTGTGTAAAGCGTTTGAGTCGACACCACCTGACAGGATTTTTCCTGATGTCGGCAGTACCTGGTTGTATGCCCTTGCGAGCCTCGTTATCGAGTCAAGAAGGATAACTACATCCTTTTTGTGCTCAACGAGCCTTTTCGCTTTCTCCAGGACTATCTCTGCAACCTGAACGTGTCTCGTATACGGCTCATCGAATGTGGAACTTACCACTTCGCCCTTTACGCTTCTCTGCATTTCGGTTACTTCTTCCGGTCTTTCGTCGATCAGGAGAATTATGAGGTAGACTTCGGGGTGATTCTCGGCAATTGCATTCGCAATCGTCTGGAGAATGGTGGTCTTACCGGCCCTGGGTGGAGAAACAATCAAGGTTCTTTGCCCCTTGCCTATCGGTGCGAATAAATCTATGATTCTTGTTGTCAGATTGTTATAGCTCGGCGCATCCGAAAGATTGAATCTTTTGTTTGGGTGAAGCGGGGTCAAATTATCGAAGAGTATTCTCGTAATTGCTGATTCCGGCGGCTCGCCGTTGACACTTTCGACTTTCAGGAGGGCAAAGTATTTCTCGCCTTCCTTCGGGGGCCTGATCTGGCCGCTTACCGTATCGCCGGTCTTCAGGCCAAAGAGCCTTATCTGGCTCGGTGAAATGTAGATATCATCCGGGCCTGAAAGATAGTTGTAATTAACCGATCTTAAGAAACCGTAACCGTCGGCAAGGATTTCCAGAACGCCGGAAGCATAAATTATACCGCTGCGGTCCGTGTGGTTTTTCAGGATAGCGAAGATCAGATCCTGCTTTTTCATTGTATTCAGGTTGTCAAGATTAATGCCCATTTTCTCGGCTTCTTCTTTCAATCTGCCAACATTCATGTTTGTGAATTCGTTTATATTTAACCTCGGAGCATTGGGGTCATCTATGAATGTTGTGTTCTTAAAATTGTCGGATCGTTTATATTGATAGCTGTTTTCCCTGAATTTGCCATTACCGTCTCCATTGCTTTTTGTGTTATTGTTGTTGGTAATCCCGTTCAGATTGTCTGTGTTATTCACCTTTGTTTCCACAACAAGAACTTTTTTCCCTTTTCTTTCTGTCATTGTATTTTCTCCCTAATTTAAAATTAATTGATATTACTGGATTATTTTATTGAATATCCCTGAAGGATAATTTAAAATTCATTAATGGCTGTCTAAATTATATAATTTTAAGCACCTAAGGTACTTATTAATTTTATTATTATTATTCAATTTTTGTTATTAATTTTAATACTATATTACATAAGAACCAAATTTACTTTTCTAACCAAGATTGCCTAACAAATGCAAGTTATGAGCTTACAACGTTATCACTTTTTTACAAATAGTACAATATCTGTAATAATCAATGCGGCCTTGTTAATTTGTCAAAAAATAAATAAGATCAAATCCCTGGCAGGCCTGTTACCTGATCATCTCACAGCGGCCGTTAAAAATCACGCCGTCTGATATTTTGATTTTTTTTGCCTTTATATTGCCGTATATTCTGCCGGATGGAAGCATTTCAACTTTTTCTGTCGCATACACATCACCTTCAATAGTACCGATTACTATGATGGATTTGGCAGAAACATTGGCCTTTATGACCGCATCTTCCCCTATAACCAGAAGTCCGGTTGAGTTTATGCTTCCCTCAAAAGTCCCGTTTATTTTTAAAGAATCATTAAAATTAAGATCTCCGTCAAAATAGGTACCTTTGCCCAGAACGGTTTTTATTTTTTTATTGTTATAATAATTTTCAAACAAATTAGACATTTATTTTAGCTCATTAATTATAAAATTATTTTGATTTTATCGTTTTTGCGTTTTTTATATGCCTGTTGATTTTGCTTTCCAGTTGCTCAAAATTAAAATCATCCTTTTTTTTATTATCGCCATTTTTTTCAATTTCTTTTATTTCATCTTCAAGGCCGTCAAGCATTGCCAGCATTTCATTATAGTCCTTTTCATATTTTTTAATAAACGATTTTATGTGGGCCTCATTTTTAATGTTCATTTTTTTTACATCATTATAGAGACTCTGTAAAGGTTTTTTTATATGTTTGGTAAAGGCTATTAAATTTGCATTAAGGGATTCAAGTATTGCAAGGTGCCTTTCACGCCTCAAAAGCTCCGAATGTAAAACCTTGTTCTTGAGTATGGATCTGATCCTTGCCAGAACTTCGGTAAAATTGAACGGTTTGGTGATATAGTCATCTATACCGACTTCAAACCCGGCCACTTTGAATTTTGGATCATCAAGGGCGGAAAACATGATAATAGGCATATTCTTGTAGCCCTTGAATTTGGGTGATTTTCGTATTTTCTGGGTTACATCAAGTCCCGTTATATCCGGCAGCCTGTTATCAAGAAGCATTATATCCGGCTTGCATTCTTCTATTTTCAACAGGGCTTCTTCACCGGAACATCCCTTTATCACGTTAAATCCCAGCTTTGAAAGCATTATATCAAAAAAATCAAGGGTCATTTTGTCGTCATCAATAATCAGTATCTTGCCTGTTAAATTCATGTTATACAGCCTGTTGACAAATATTATATTTTATCCCTGTCAGCCGGGCACCTGTTTGCAATACTCAAATTTTAATATTAAATTTGTTTGCTTTATCTATGCAAACAGGTGCCCGGCTGACAATTGGGACACTCTTAAGTATAAACCTTTTAAAATAAAAGTATCAACTAAAATTTTAATTAATAATTTTTTTTTCAAAATATTCTCTTACCTTCTGCCTTAATTCCCTGCCGGATTTAAAAATCGGGATCGCATGTTTTTTCACATTTAAAAGTTTTTTTGTTTTGGGCGTAACGATTGTTTTTGCTTCCCTGATCTTGGTTTCAAAAGAGCCGAATCCCCTTAATTCTATATGCTCGCCCCTGGCTATGTTTTCCTTAAGAACTTCAAAAAGACCGTCAAGGATTAAATTTATAACTTTTAATGAAACATCCCTTTTGGCAAATTCGTGCTTGCTGCCTATCCTTTCTTTAATAAGATTGGCTATGTCTGCTTTTGTCATAAAACCCTGTTTTAATAATATCTTTTGATTATCTATTTAAGACAAATGTTTTTGTTTGAATCAAGCATTCCGCTCATCTTTATCAGATTAATAATCTATATACATTTAATAAATTATTTTCAGAATACGTCATGAACTTTATAAAAAGATAATTTTTTATACGCTCTCTGTCTTGGTTTCCTACTTTGCTTCAGCCTTTTTTTTACCGGCTTTAGAATGTGAGTGATGGTGCTTACCGCTTAAAAAATCCCTGATCCTTTTGACCATGTTGGATTTCAACCTTGCACTCTTGTTCGTGTGAAACACCTTTCTTTTTGCTGCTTTATCTACAGCACTTGAATATTCGTTGAACCGCTTATTGATCTCTTCATTATTTTTTGTGTTTAAAGCCTGATTGACTTTTATAAATGCCGTATGAACCCTGGATTTTAAAACCTTGTTTCTGATTTTTCTCTCTTCGTCTTTCCTCTGATTTTTGATGGCTGACTTATTAATTGGCATTATCTCTCCTTAAAATTTACGCTTTATCTATTTAATGTCAATGATTTCAATATCAAGAAATGTAGATAAATAACTAGCAAAACTTTGACAAAAAGTCAAGTAAATGTTAAAATTTAGTGGTAAAAACATGAAGAATTTCAAAGATACATTGAGTCAAATACCGAAATTCAGCGGTGTTTACCTGTTCAGGGACAATAAATCAAACATTATATATATCGGCAAGGCGCTTAATTTATTCAACAGGGTGAATTCCTATTTCAATAAAAACAAGGATATAAAAACCGAAGCGCTGGTCAGAAAGATACATAATATAGAATACTTTGTGA
>JBJKSS010000430.1:0-7845 GCA_046703745.1 Spirochaetota bacterium | reverse complement strand
GATTAATACATAATGCAAGTGTTAATTCTTCAGACAAAACCTCACCTTTTTCATCCGCAAGAACGAGCCTGTCTGCATCAGGATCAAGGGCAAAGCCTACATCTGCACTATTTTCCCTCACTGCCCTGGAAAGCATTGAAAGATTTTCGGGTTTCGGTTCCGGGGGATGGGCAAAAATGCCGGTCGGCTCCTCATTTATGGAAACCGGCACGCAGCCTGTTTTTTTTAAAAATTCAACAGTATGATAGCCGCCCGCACCGTTCACCGAATCAAGCGCAACCTTAAAATTCGCTTTTTGAATTGAATGAATATCTACAAAATCCAGCAGCCTGTTTATATGCTTGCCGGCTATATTATCATCGCCTTTATATATGCCGATTTTTTTATAATTGACAAATTTAAATTTTTTATTCTCATACACTTTTGTTAATTCACCGAATTCCTGTGGAGAAAGAAATTTGCCTTTCCCGTTTACAAGCTTCAATGCGTTCCATTCTTCCGGATTATGGCTTGCCGTAACAACAATACCACCGGCAAAGTCTTCCTTCAAAACCCCGAATAAAACAACCGGCGTAGGGACAATGCCTATGTCAATTACATCCCTTCCGCAAAAATTAAGAACACCCTTGACAATATTCAAAATCATCTCGCCGGTGTTCCTCGAATCCCTGCCTATTAATATTCTGCCCTCTTTCAAAATTGATGAAAAAGCAGAAACATAATCAGTTATAACCTGGGGGGTTAACGACTCCCCGATTATCCCTCTTATACCTGAAATTGATGCTTTTAATGACATTACTTCCCTACTTTTCTTCCTGTTTCAAATCCAAAAGAGTATAGATTTCTGCGGCTTCAAGAGTTTCTTTCTCATACAGGGTTTCTGCCAGCTTGACAAGCCGTTCTTTATTATCAAGCAAAATTTTCTTCGCCCTGTCATGCTGTTCGGAAATAATTTTTTTGATTTCGCTGTCGATTATTTCCGCCGTCTTTTCAGAATAATCCTTGTGTGTTGCTATTTCTTTACCAATAAAAATAGGCTCTTCTTTTTGACCGTACGTTATTGTCCCCAGTAACTCGGACATACCCCATTGCGTGACCATTTTCCGGGCCAGTTCCGTTGCCCTGTTGATATCATTGGCGGCGCCGGTGTCTATGTCATCAAAAGTTATTTCTTCTGCAACCCTGCCGCCCATTAATATGCAAATTTCATCAATTATCTTATTTCTTGAATAATTCAAAATATCCTCATCAGGCAGAAAACTTGTTATTCCAAGAGCCATACCCCGGGGAATTACCGTCACCTTGTGCAGGGGATCGGCATTTTCCACCATCAGATTGATGATTGTATGCCCGGCTTCATGGTAAGACGTCAATTTTTTTACCCGCGGAGGAATAACCCTTGATTTTCTTGCAACACCCATCAATATTTTATCCCTTGCCTCTTCAAATTCCTGCATCGTTACTTTCTTTTTATTTAACCTGGCGGCAAGTAACGCTGCTTCATTGACCATATTTGCTATATCAGCACCGGTGAATCCCGGAGTTGCCTTTGCAAGTTTGTTTAAGTCTATATCTTTTGACAAAATTACCTTTTTAACATGAATTTTAAAGATTTCTTCCCTTCCTTTAATATCCGGCTTGTCAACTACAACCTGTCTGTCGAACCTTCCCGGTCTTAATAATGCGGGATCAAGAACATCCGGCCTGTTGGTTGCTGCGATAAGGATTACTCCTATTGTGGGATCAAATCCATCCATTTCTACCAACAGCTGATTAAGGGTCTGCTCCCTTTCGTCATGCCCGCCGCCATAACCGGCACCCCTTGTCCTTCCAACAGCATCCAGCTCATCAATGAACAGGATGCATGGAGCGTTCTTCCTGCCAATGTCAAAAAGATCCCTTACCCTCGATGCGCCGACACCGACAAACATTTCAACAAAATCAGAGCCGCTCATAAAATAAAATGATGCATTCGCCTCACCTGCGACTGCCCTTGCAAGCAAAGTCTTGCCTGTTCCGGGAGGTCCGACAAGGAGAATCCCCTTCGGAATTTTGGCACCAATTTGCGTAAATTTTTTTGGTTCCTTTAAAAAATCAATTACCTCTTCAAGCTCAATCTTTGCTTCTTCGACCCCTGCGACATCGGCAAAAGTAATTTTTTCCTTTTGCTCGAATTTTCTCGCTTTTGATTTTCCGAAAGTAAACGCCTTGTTCCCGGCGCCCTGAAACTGCCTGAACATAAACCATAAGAGGAATACAACGGCGGCTATCGGCAGAATATTGAATATTATCATGGTGAACAACGGGCTTTGAGAAGCAACGCCCCTGAAAATTACTTTTTTATCGATTAATTTTTTATAAAGATCACCCTGATCCGATATCGAAGGAATAACGGTTTGAAAACTTTTTTCCTGTCCCAAATCATAATATTTCCCTGTTATTTTACCATTATCATATATTAATAACGGGTTAGCCTTGTCAAATTTAAGCTTTCCTTCATCTATCAAAGATAAAAACTGGTCATAATTAATATTTTTATCCTGCTGATTCATCTGCTGAATTAAAAGAAACAAGGATAAAATTGTTACCAGAGTAATTATAATTAAAATCGTCCTGTTTGGAGCAGGAGGCTGCCCGCCGGAATTCGGCAATTTCGGATCGAACTTTTTGTTGTCTCTATCATCACTCATTTTTACTCCTGTAAAACAAAAAAATATATTTAAAAATTAATTTGCTAATTTAGCAATGCCATATATTTCCTGAGATGCAATATTCAAAAATCAGGCATGGACCGACCACTTTTTATTTTGCACAATCTGGAATTATTAAAATACATTTTTTCTTCAAACTTATCAAGGAATTTACAAAAATATTTATGTATTTTAATCAAACACTCCGATGAATGCAGCCTGCCCCTCAAATTTATCCTTCCCGTCTTTCCTGCAGGAAAAAAATGCCGGATCCTTACAGCATGCAGTACAATGCCCTGAATAATCAATATTGTTTTTATTTATCCCTGTCGAAAATAATTGATCTAAAACCATTTTTGAAAGGTCAAAATACAATCCGTCATTTTTTTTAATAAAATATTTATCGGCCTCACAATCCTTGAAATATTCCAAAAAAATATCACTTACCTTATAACAGCATCCTTTTATTGCCGGTCCCACCGCGGCCAGTAAATTTTCTGTTTTTATCCCTTTGTTCTTAAAGGAATTAATTGTTTTAATAACAATCTTTTGTTGTGTGCCTCTCCAGCCTGAATGTATTGCGGCACAATATTTGTTAAGCGGATCATACAATAAAACAGGTACACAGTCGGCCCAGGTCACAATCAACAATATATTGTTTTCATTCGTAAGGCATGCATCAGATTTCAGGGCATTATCAATATCCAACGCACCTTCCCCTGCATGTTCTCTGGTTACTTCCATTATCTGATCAGAATGAATTTGATGAGGAGAAAAAATTTCGGCCGGATCAATTTTTAAAAAAGCCGCCAATGATTTCCTGTTTTGACCTACGGAATTACCAACAGTGATACATTGCCTTGTTAAAGCTTGATTCCCAAAAAAAGGCAATGTAAAACCACAAATCAGGTTTTCATAATTTTTCGCCCAAAAAGGATATAAAATATTGTTTTCCATATACATAAATTTCACCATTATTATTAAATTTCCACATGCATCAAAGATATATCACAAAAGTATATCGTTGACATAATTTTTTTTAGAATTTAAACAAATTCTAAAAAATTCACACACATTCGGTAAAAAACTCCTGTTATTATAAAAATTTATCCAAGGAAGCTGTTCGTGCCTGATTTTCATGTATAAAAAAAGCATTAATTTATATGCTCTAAATACTGAAATTTCCATTAGTTAAAAAAAATAAAAATTCAACCAAATTTTAACAGAATTTACTTGCAAATTTAAGAAAAATTTTACATAAATAAATGTATAAATAAGAAATTGGCGCTTGTTAATAATCTGTTAATAACTTAATATTTTATTTCAAAAAAAAATAATTCTTGCGGTAATAATAATAGGTAATTTGTATTGAATTTGAGTTAACTATTGGAAAATCCAATAGTTATATTTTTTTTGTGCCAAATTTATGAATTTTACAAAATTTCATAAATTCCAAAAAAATTTATGGAATTTAATTAATCTTGTTAACAATTTGTCAATTATTTGAGAATAATTTATGAAAAACGGATATGCTTTATACTGGGATGGCGTCAAAAAGGAATTAGAGGGATTTCATGCCCATACGGATTACCAGATGTTCATCAACCGCGTTGAATTCATGGAATTCGACTCTAACCACAACCTTATGAAATTGGGTGTGCCCTCGAATTTCATTAAAGATCATATAATAAAATATAAAGATGAATTTGAACAGGCCCTGACAAAAATTTACGGCAACAACTGCAAGGTTGAATTTCATGTTAATTCGGGCAAGCGTATTGAAAAGCCGTCAAAACAGGTTGTTTCACAAGATGAAATTCCGCATGAACAAATTCCTGATCATAAAACACCGGCAAAAAACATAAATAATAATTCTGCCAATAAAAATGACGACTTTTCATTCGAATCCTTTATTATAGGCAATTCTAATGATTTCGCTGCGAAAGCGGCCCTGGCTGTTGCAGAAAATCCCGGTACACAGTACAATCCTTATTTTGTCTGGGGTGAAAGCGGCCTGGGGAAAACGCATTTATTGAAATCTATCGAAAAATACACAAGGGAACATTTCCCATCAAAAAAAGTCAAATATATTACTTCCGAAGAATTCACCAATGATTTTGTGAACTTATTAAGTGTAAAAAAAATGGAACATTTCAGGATCAAGTACAGGACACTTGACGTATTGATACTTGATGACGTTCAATTTTTTGCGGAAAAACCCGGACTGCAGGAAGAAATATTCAATACATTCAACAAGCTTTATGACGGCTGCAGGCAGATGATTTTTTCCTGTGATCAGCACATTACAAAAATTAAACACATGGAACAAAGATTAAAAAGCAGATTCTCTATGGGGCTGGTTGTTGATTTAAGGCCGCCTGATTTTGAATTAAGAATGGCAATATTGAGAAATGTTGCGGAACGCAATCATATAGAAATCGATTTTAATGCCATGGAGTATATTTGTTCAAACATAAACGGAAACATCAGGGATTTAAAAGGTGCTTTCCAGGTTTTACTTGCATACTACAGTTTAATGAAAAAACCGATTACTCTTGAGATAGCA
Organism: Spirochaetota bacterium; assembly: GCA_046703745.1. Taxonomy (GTDB): domain Bacteria; phylum Spirochaetota; class GWE2-31-10; order GWE2-31-10; family JAFGQB01; genus CAZHHK01. The sequence goes on along the minus strand of JBJKSS010000430.1, from coordinate 2,589 downwards.
AAAGAAAAATTACGTGATGTTTTGGCTTCACAGCTCCATTCTGCACCGGTGTCAGTCGATAAAATAATTCAATATGTCGCGGAATATTTTAACCTTAAATCACATGAAATAATAGGAACAAAGCGGACAAAATCCATAGCAATGGCAAGACAAGTTGCCATGTATATAAGCAGAAAGGTTACGATGCTTTCAACTACACAGATCGGGAAATATTTCGGAGATAAGGAGCATGCAACAGTCATGCACGCGACAAAAAAAATCGAAGACAATATTATCACCAACAGCAACCTTAAGCACGATGTAGAATTAATAATCGACAGGCTTAAAAACGAATAACTTCCCTTTTTAATACCCGAATATTTTCAAAAAAAATAAAACTACCCGCCTTTTATTACCAAACTCAAAAGCAATACAATTATTACATTTTTTTTATATATTACAATAATCATAGTTGCAAAGACGTTATAAATATATTATAAAAAAACTGATTATAAATTGATAACAAATTTTTGTTATGTCAATAACCATTGACTTTTTTAAAAAGTATTAACAGGGTTTTTCGGACGTAAATGCTCTGTATCCCGTTAATTAAAGCGGTTATTAACATATTGACAGGTTCTAATACTAAGACTACTAAATTTATTAATATATAATAGTAAGTAGAGAAGAGGAGAAACAAATGAAATTCATATGCTCAAAAGAAAGTTTATTAAAAGCATTAGGCATAGCGGAAAACGTAATTTCCGTAAAAAATACCATATCAATATTATCGAATATTTTAATCGAAGCTAAAGATAATAAAATAAAAATTTTTGCAAGTGAAACAAAACTCAATTTTATTGCAGAAATAGGTGCCGATATTAGCGAGGAAGGAAATATATCAATTAATTCAAATAAATTTTACGCTATATGTAAAAAACTGCCAGGAGAAGAAATAAGCATTACACTTGAAAATGACAATATTATATGTATTCAACCAAAAGAAAATATAAACATAATATATAAACTAAAAGGTATTGATTCTGATAAATTTCCGCCTGTAAAAAATATAGACGCTTTAAATACGTTTGCAATTAACAAGGAAATTCTTGCAGAAATGATCAGAAAAACAATTTTTGCAATATCACAAAGTGAAAATAGAAGATTCGTTAATGGTATTTATTTCGAAAAAGATGAAAATAATATAAAAATGGTTTCAACAGACGGTAAAAGACTTTCATACATAAGAAAAAATCTAAAAATAGACAAAACAATAGAAAAAGGAATAATAATACCTTTTAAAATTTTAATAGAAACCCTTAAACTTTGCTCTGGAAATGGTGAAGTAAATATAGGCATGGATGGAAAAAATATATCTATAAGCATTGATAATTATACATTTATTTCCAATTTACTAGAAGGATCATTCCCTCCTTATGAAAAAGTCATACCAGTAGATCAGAGTTTATCAATAATGATAAACAGACAGGAACTACAGGAAACTTTGGAAAGGATTTCACAAATAAGCGATAAAGAAACACATAAAATCACTCTTTCATTCTCAAAAAACCTTTTAAAAATAAACACAGAAGATATTACTATCGGTTCCGGTGAAGAAATCATAAACTTGGAATACAGCGAGGAAGACTTTAAAATATTCTTAAATTACCTTTTTATTCTTGATGTACTGTCAGTTTTAAAAAGTAAAAATGTTATTTTTGAATTCAAGGATCCACAGAGCACCGTAACAGTAAGAGAAGAAAATAACGACGACTTTGTGTATATTATGATGCCAATGTCGTCATAAAAAAATATTGTAAGAATTTAAATTGTACCTCGAACAAATAATAGCTCGCAATTTCAGGAATTATTCCAATCTAAATATAATTCTGGACAAGAAAAAACCGTTAAACATAATTCATTCACCGAATGGCATGGGAAAATCAAACCTTTTGGAAATTATTTATTACCTCTCTTATGTCAGGCCTTTCAGGAATGTCTTGGACAGAGAATTAATACAATACGGATCCGACGGTTTTTATATAGAGGGTATATTTAAATCCGGAAATTTAACAAACAATATAAAAATTAAATATAAAAATAAAAAAGAAATTATTTTTAACAATAAAAAAGTCGATAAATTTTCAGATATTTTTGGAAAACTACTGAGCGTTTTATTTTGCAATGAAGATATTTTTATAATAAGCGGTTCTCCATCAATAAAAAGAAAATTTTTTGATATCTTTTTATCAACATTGGATATAGATTATCTTTTTTTACTGAAAAAATACCAGATTATTATAAAACAAAAAAATTTTGTACTTAAAAACAAGGAAAAAAGCGATTTGATAAACATATACAATATACAGCTTTCAAAAATAATTGTTATGTTGTATAATTACAGAAAAATGCTTATTGAAAAAATCAATGATGCTTTTGAGGTAAATTATCATAAAATAGGGCTCTTTAAAGATAAAGTAAAAATAATTTATTGCCCTTTTGTGAAAAATAAATGCGATGATGAACGAGAAATATTGAGATTTCTTGAGGATAATATAAAAAATGAACTTCAATATGGTTATAGCATATATGGACCTCACAGCGATAATT
>JBJKSS010000429.1:0-3772 GCA_046703745.1 Spirochaetota bacterium | reverse complement strand
ATTCAGGCTCCAGAAAAATTTTGACAACTTTAATTCCACAAGCGGGAAGCCTTATCAAATTTCAATCAGCACAGGCGTAGCCAGATACGATCCGGAAAATTATGTATCCCTGGATAATCTGGTGGAAGAAGCGGACAAGCTGCTTTATGAGAATAAAAAATTGAAAAAAAGCATGGAATTTTTTAAGGAAAAAACCGCATGATTTTAATAAAATAAAATATTTTAAACGGAGGTTTTTTATGCCTACAAGAAAAAGCAGGGCCGTATGGGAAGGCTCAATAAAGGACGGGAAGGGCACAATGGAGCTTGGTAACGGCAAGATCAAGGGCGAATATTCGTTTGCTTCAAGATTTGAAGACGGGAAGGGGACAAACCCTGAAGAGTTGATAGCCGCCGCACATGCGGGGTGTTTTTCCATGGCATTGTCCCTGATACTGGGGAATGCCGGGTTTGTCCCGAAAAAAATAACGACAACTGCGTTTGTAACGATCGACCGGGAAGGAGAAGGATTTGCAATAAAATCCATAAAACTGGTGACCGAAGGAAAGGTGCAGGGAATCAGCGCCGAAGATTTCAGAAAATATGCCGAAGAAGCAAAAGCCGGCTGCCCGGTTTCAAAAGCATTGGGCGGGGTACCGGTTATCGAACTCGAAACGGCATTGGTTGATTGAAACGGATCATTTGTCTACTTTATAGCGCAATTCTCCGAATCTTGAAGGTGCAGGGATTTTCATGTCGAACGTGCTGTTGGTATATATTTCCATGACGTTGCTTTCAACCCTGTACCCGTCTTCAATCAGCCATTTTTTGAATTTGAACCAGTAAAGATATAATGTATCCGGATAGCCTTTCAGTTTCATTGATGCATATTTGCCGGGTGGTATGGTCATCTGTTCGATTTTAAAACCGTTAACAGAATCAATATCAACCGGCTTTTTTGCCAGAAAACCAACTTTCCATTCCCTGTAGCCTGGGTATATTCCCAGTGCCTGCTCGTTCAATTTCCTTGATCTCCTGTATTCGTCAAATTTGGTAATTGCGGCCAATGCATCATCGAATTTGGCGCCTTTCCAGTGGTAAGTAAAATAAACGAAATTTCCGCCCTCCCAGTCGATTATGCTGTATTTTTTACCGTGCTGCATTATTACCCGGGCCATGCATGATGTAAGCAATAATAAGATCAATAGCGACAGAGATATTTTTTTCATAATCAAGACCTCGCCTGTTTTGTTTTGAAGAATATCAAATTATTTTAATAAGATGCAATTACCCGTTTCCACTTTTTATAGTATAAAATCAACCAGGTGGTTTATTGCCCGGGCACTTAAGATTATTATTTATTGGTGCTGATGAAGTTGTTGTAAAGAGTTAAAAGTTCGAATTTGGAATGCGTATTTGTTTTCTTGAAAATATTGAGAGAATGATTTTTTGCCGTTCCTTCGGATATATAAAGGATATCGGCAATTTTTTTTGTGGATTTGCCCTGCAGTATCAGGTGAAGTATCTCCTCTTCACGTTTTGACAGTTCGTACTGGCTGACAAAACTGCTGTTGGAATCATTTTCTTTATATGCGAATGTTCCGGTTTTTTCCTCTGCATTCGGATTTTTAAGCACTATTTTAAATTCGATGTTGGCAAATCCGATTTTGTCACCGTTATTCAGCAAAACGGCGCTGTTAAGCTGCCTGTCATTTATGAATGTGCCGTTTGTGCTTTTTAAATCCCTCAACATGATGGAGGCGCCGTTGAAATAAATTTCGGCATGCTTTCTTGATATATTGTTTGAGGATAAATAAAGATCGCAGTCTTCATTCCTCCCGATCACAAAGGGATCCTTGTCAAGGGGAATGATCCAGGACTTGCCATTGTCCAGCTTGCCTTCGAGGAACCATGTACATTTGAATTTACCGCTTGTTTTTCCAGCCATATTGAATTAATTTTTGATAATTTAATTTTAAGAGAAGAACTGATTAATTTTATTCTTTTATAAAAATGAAGTCAAGACAAATATATTAAAATAAGGTATTGCTATAATGTGATTATTAATTTATTATCAGATCAAATATCGGGGTGTAGCGCAGCCTGGTTAGCGCACTTGTCTGGGGGGCAAGGGGTCGGCCGTTCAAATCGGCTCACCCCGAATATTTAATTATTGGTATATCCGATAGTTAGGCGGTATTACAAAAAAAGTTATATTTCGGTTCGTGTTCGCCGAGGCCCGTATGAGGCCCCTCTTTTTAATTTATTGACTTATTGTCGATGTTTAAATAATCATCTAAAACTTATCTTTCAGGTAAATACTCGGTAATTGCGTATAATGTTTTTCCGTTGTCGATACGGAAGAATGACCCATTTGATGTTGAATATCTGCCATAGGTATACCGGAGTCTTTTAATATTTGACCGTAAACGTGCCGCAGATCGTGAAAATGTAAAATCAAACCGTTTGATAACTTTTGAAAACTCAATTTTTTCCGAAAGGTAGTCCATAGTCTTTTGATATTATTTATTTTATCGTCTTTATAAATAATAACGTATTCATCTTCATCGGCATTCTTTGATTCTTTATAAGATTTTAAATAATCAATCAAAATATCCGGGATATAAATTATCCGTTCCTTATTGCATTTGGTTATTGAATAGGGCAGGTGAATAATTTTGTTGTCAAAATCAATATTGATCCATTTGAGATTTAAAATCTCACCTCTTCGCAAGCCTGCATAAATGGCAATCATCAAAATCGGTTAATTCTGTCATTTGCCGCCTTTTCAAACAGTTCGTTAATTTGAGGTTTTGTCAGCCTGATTACTCTTTCCTGTTCCTTTAATTTTGATTTAAAGGTCGGCGTTATGCTGTTATAATATTCCTTTTCGATGCAATAAGTAAAAAAGTTTGAAATTTTGGCAATATCCCTGTTAATTGTTGCGCTTGAAGTTTCCTGTATTATTTTATTTACAGAATAATTTCGTCTCCAATTTTTATATTCCTGAATGTGATATTTTTTAAAGTCATTTAAAGGCATATCTTCAAAAAATTGTTTAACGAGCCTGAAAGTCTTTTGATAATCTTTAAATAGGGTAGGTTTTTTGATTTTTTGGCATACTCTAAAAACTCATCGATTTTTTCAAAGAGCCGATGCTTTTTTACGGGATCACAATAAAAGGAAATAGTGTCCTTTTCCCATTTCCTGCATAAATCCGCCACTGCCGATGTTTTTACCCTCACAACTTTTCGGTATCTTTTACCCAAAAGGTTTAAATAAAAAACATAACTTCCAGTCCAGACTCCGTTTTGCATCTTTTTCCGATACGGCATTATATATTCTCCTTTTTAGAAGAAACCCGGAGTCTTCAATCGATTCTAATTTTCTTATCGTACTGTCAAGAGCTTGTTTTGGTATCCGTGCCTTTTGAAACTTCACGTTGTTTAATAGGTTCGTAACCGCCTGGTAGTTTTTGAAGGCATCGACCCTCATTAAATCCTTCAAGTCCTTTTTACCCGGCGGAAACTTCATGCCGTCAATAAAATCGATGATCTGTTTTTTTGCATCGTCCGGTATTTCGATTTTATCTGGCCCGCGAAGGTTTACCGAGGTTACGTTCCTGCCGTCTACTACTGCACCGGTTGCAAAGTCCGTGTCGAGGCTTTCCGTGTAATTTTCTTTAAGGACAATCCTTCCTTGTTTTACGAGCTTGTTAAATTTTTCAACGTTCCTTTCACCTGCAAAATCTCCGGGTTTTATTGATTCTCCGGGGCCCTTTATTTTGTTTAAT
>JBJKSS010000428.1:0-9164 GCA_046703745.1 Spirochaetota bacterium | reverse complement strand
GCTAACTCTGTTTCAAACCAACAAAAACTAAATTATGGATTATGCTTCCATCAATTTTCAATCATTGTCATCGGCATCCTGAGCCGCAAAAATTGGTGCGGTAGTAGCCGCAAGATTTTTGCTTTGTCGTGATGTTGCTGCCGCCAACCGCTTGCCACCTTGATGGTTGAATTAATTTTGATTATTCTTTAAAAGCTGCGACGGAATAGGAAGTAATTATTGTTATTTTTGAAAACATGTTTAATCAGGAAAATCAGCGTATGTCTCTGTGAGCCTATAATTTAATAAGTACGCCGGCTTGCATCGTTTTATTCAAGCTAAAACCTATAATCGGCTGGATATCTGCGGATCGGTATTTCATGTACCTGTCATAGCTGAAATACGACAGAAATTAATTCATAAAGGGAAGAAATTCCGAGGGCCGCGATGAAATATTTTATGCCCAGGTTTTCATCATCCCCGTAAAAGAATGAACCTTTGCGCGCTTCGTATAATTCTGCAATTGCGAGGGCCGTTGCTCCCAGCAAGGCGGTTGACGGAACACAGAAGGAAATCGCATAGGTCAGCAGCACTTTCCATTGGGGGGAATTTTAACTTCCCGTACCGATCCCTGTTTTTTTTCACAGCCAAATCTTCAAGAATGCTTGCAGCGATGAGGAATCCGGCCGATGTCAAACCGAGGAGGCCCCCTGCGCCGAGGAAAAATCCTCCGATCATGTTTCCTGTCAGCGAGAGCCGTTTGTAATCATCCGCAGTCAGGGAGGCTGTGAAAGTATGCGGGTTCCATAATTTATCATAATTGACATTGTACCTGCTGATGTAATCATATTCGATGTCGCAAAGATCGGCGAGCCCGAAGAAGATGAAGGAAGTTGAAGTGAGAAGCGGCGATGTGGTCATTAATCCGGCGCTTAACGCATAAAAAATTTGAATATTATCAAATTGGGATTTTCCATCCGTAACTCCGGAAGGATTAATACATGATGTGGTAATGATGAATGCGGCAATAAATGAAACGATTTTAATTCTCAAAAAATTTTCCTGATTTGATTTTTTATGGATTGTTTTTTGCTTTTACTACATTTGTGATTCCTTTTCATAGTCTTCATGTTTTTTTTAGAATATAATCATCGTTACTTCCTGTTCGCAAGGCGAGCACTAATATATCAATAATTGCTATCTTTTATATTTGAGTGCCCGGGAACATGCCGGATGATTATTAAACCGTTGTCAACCTGCATAATCTCCGGACAAAAAAATCCACAAATTATGCAGATTAATCACAAAACTATATATTTTTGATTCGTCCCAGGAAAGCTTCCGGAAGTCTATTGACTATTTTATCTTGCGGCATTAAAATTAAAGACATCAGTGAATGAGAACATAAATTAAAAAGTAAGGGAGGTTATAATATGAAGAAACTCACAACTCATTTGTGGTTCGACAGGGAAGCAAAAGAAGCCGCTCACTTTTATGCTTCCGTATTCGATAATTCCAGGATAAATAATATCTCGGTTCTAAATAATACGCCATCCGGCTCTGTGGATATTGTAAGCATGGAGATACTGGGAGAAGATTTCACTTTAATAAGTGCGGGGCCCTATTTTAAATTCAATCCGTCAATTTCCTTCATGATAAACTTCGATCCGTCCGGGGACCACGATGCAAGGGAAAACATCGACAATGTGTGGGAAAAATTATCGGAAGGCGGGGAAGTGCTTTTCCCGATCCGGGAATACCCGTGGAGCAAACGTTACGGCTGGATACAGGACAAGTTCGGTCTTTCATGGCAGCTCATTCTTACGAATCCAGAAGGCGAGGGACGCCCGGCATTGGTGCCTACCCTGTTATTCACAAAAGATGTTTATGGCATGGCGGAAGAAGCTGCGAAATTTTATCTTTCTGTATTCAGGGATTCCAAAATGGGGGCCATTATGCGCTATGGCGCAGGTCAGGAGCCGAACAGGGAAGGAGCCGTAATGTTTGAAGATTTCAGGATTTTCAACCTGTGGTTTGCCGCTATGGACGGGGAATCAGATAAGAATTTTGTTTTTAATGAATCTGTTTCCTTCATGGTTCATTGCGATACCCAGGATGAGATCGACTATTACTGGGGAAAACTCTCTGCCGTTCCCGAATCTGAACAATGCGGCTGGCTCAAGGACAGATACGGCCTTTCCTGGCAGATCGTTCCCTCAATCATGGACGAAATGATGAGGGACAAGGATAATAAAAAGACCGCCCGTGTTACCGAAGCTTTTTTAAAGATGAAGAAATTCGATATAGGAGAATTAAAAAAGGCTTTCGAAGGGCAGTCTTGAATTTTAGCCAATTAAATTGGCATAGGAGGTTCTTCTATGGGAAAGGCACAGGATATGACCCCGTCCCAACTGATCGACGAGAGGATTGAGGAGCTGGGCGGATGGAGGGGCAAGATGCTGTCCCGGATACGCGCCCTGATCCGGGAGGCTGACCCCGATGTGATCGAGGAGTGGAAGTGGAGAGGTACCCCGGTCTGGTCGGACAACGGGATGATCTGTACCGGTGAAACATACAAGGATCACGTAAAGATGACCTTTGCCAAAGGTGCCTCTTTGAATGATCCCGACGGCCTGTTTACACAGGATGGAACCGTAAGGCGGGCCATCGACTTCCATGAAGGTGACAGGCTGAACGAAAAGGCACTGAAGGCGCTCATTCGCGAAGCAGTGGACCTGAACAAATTTTCGTCCCGGGGATCAAAGGCATGAGAATCATGGCGGCAATTTGCCGGATAAAAGTATAAAAACGGTAAAACTGCCGAATAATGAGCTTGTAAAAAAATATAAAGATGTTAAAATAAATGATATAATAATTTTTAACATAATCAGACTGGAAGAAGATTACTGTATAAAGGAGAAAAAAAATTGACCGCAAAAAAAATTATAACCGGTTTTTTGATCCTGGGCCTCCTCGCAAGCTGTGCCACAAACAGGAACATTAAGGGTAACATCAAGAATTTTTTTACCGAGAGGCTTTATACTCCTTCCAAAAACGGAGAGGCGGTCAAATTTTTCAACGAGGCTGTTGAATTTACCGGCAGCAAGAATTACGCGAAGGCTATAGAATCCTACATGCGGGCACTCGAGATCGATCCCGGTTTTTCCGATGCGATGAACAATCTCGGGGTTGTGTACAGGGTCACGGGTGATTATGAAAATGCCGAAAAATATTTCCTCAGGGCAATAGTTGTTTATCCGAAAAATGCAGTTGCGATGATCAATCTTGCCGTGCTTTATTCCATAGAAAACGATTTTGACAAATCGCTTGCAATTTATAAAAAGGCTTTAAGCACAGAGCCCGATAATCCCGAATGCTATTTCGGGACGGGAAGCCTTTACTTCAAGTTCAAAAAATTCGACGAATCGATACCGTTTATCAACAGGGCGATACAGAAATACAGGGCGCTAAAATCGGAAAACGTGTATGACGCATATTATATCCAGGGCATGAATTATTATTTTAAAAAGGACTGGAAAAAAGCCGTTGAACTTCTTAAAATCGTCAAACGGGCCTACCCTGATAATGAAGAATTAAACAAATATCTTGAAGACGCCCTGAAGCACAGGTGAATCTCCGGTACCTCTTGATACTTGTTTCGTATCATTATATAATTAAATTAATGAAGGTTTAAAATGATGACGGGTATAATCATATCATTTGTCTGCGGAGCGGCTGTTTCCTGGACTTTTGCGCATTTTTATTACATGAACCGGGCGAAAAAGGACAAAGAGAAAGGTCAGGAAGCCGATGTCAATGTTGAAATCCAGGATCCGGGACTCCTTCCGTATTATGTATGCCCAAGGTGCGGCAGTGATGATTTAAAGAGGTCGGTATTTCATGATGACAAAAAAAACGCCGATTTTTTTACTGTGGAATGCAAAAACTGCGGGTGGTCGGAAGCGGTAAAAACATAGTTATTACTGGCTGGCAAACTGCACGGTGAGTGTTATTCTCAAAATTCCCATTGATATTGACATGTGCCACACCGGCCCACTTTGCGGCTTCAGGTGTGAAGGAATTATTAGGAATATTAATAGCACAACAATTAGATGAACTTTGTGTTAATTGAATTGTTTTTGCCTGATGATTTCTTTCTTATAATCGGACGGTGTTTTATTTGAGCATTTTTTAAATAATTTGTTAAATGTTGATTTTGAATTAAAACCTGATTCATAAGCAATATCAATGATGTTTTTGTTTTTACTGGCTATAAAGAGCCTTTTTGCTTCTTCAACTCTATATGTATTTACAAAATCAAAAAAATTAAGGCCGGCATATTCATTAATTATATATGAAAGATAGGTTCTAGGCACCTCCATTTGCTTTGCCAATTCAGGCAATGTCAGTTCGGGATCTTTATAAACAGCCTGTTTTTCCATAATTTCGAGCAGATTTCTGAATAATTCTTTCGATTTCTCCTTTGAAAGATTTATATATTGATATTTTTTCGTCGATTTTTTGACCATTTGCCTATTTAATTCGATCTGCTTTTTTAAATTATCATATAGTCTTATGCTTTCCATGGTACTGCTTAATTGGATGACAAGTTTTTCATAAATTTGTTCGGATTTTTTGCATTCTATGATTACAAATCCGATAGATTTTTGTTTGCCGGCTAATGATGTTACTATAAATACATTCTCGCTTGAGATGTTTTTCATTCCGCCGGGTATCAAATCTGCAGTAGGAAAGATTTCTTCATTGCTGCGATAATCTATTATCTTGTTGTTTTTATATCCGATAATAATTTTTGATTTTTTCAATGGCTCGCTAATATCTTCATATAATGATATATAACAGCTTATAATTCCCAATTTCGGAAATCCACTGACTATTGCTTCCTTCAGCCTCTCCATATCGAATATGTTTGCTATTGCCTGTACTATTAATAAAAGGGAAAATTCATTTTCCTTGTTCTCAATCAAAGGATATTCATTATGTTTTTTCCCGATATTATATATTGATTCCTTTATCCGGGATAATAATTCATTTAAAAATAGTTTTTCTTTTTCTGAAGATACATATTCAGACGCATGATCGAGTATTTTTAAGATTTCATCATTGCATAATACGAAGTTATTGTACTCTTTTATTAAAGCTGACAAGATTTTATTAAAAGCATCTTTAAATTTTTTTATCTTTAAATGATTTAAATCTTCCATATATGAGTCAACCAATATTGATATCCATTCTGATTTTGATCTGCCGTCAATTTGTTCTGGGAATATTTTATTGATTAAACCGGTAATCCCGGAAGATATATATGATTTTAATTTAGACAAGTTTTTAGTTGTCGTTTTTGAAGAGATATAGCTCTTGCCGTAATTATAAAAATTATAACAGCCGCATGTGTCGCGGATTACAGGAATTGAAGGTATATCAATATTGTTGATTGTTAAATTGTGTCTTATTGAAGACATCAAATTTTTTACAGCCAGATATCCGAGGAAAAATTCAGGCTGACTTACAGTTGTTAAAGGTTTTGGCATGTATCGTCCTTCAATTATATTGTCGAATCCTATGACGGCAATATCATCCGGCACTTTAATGTTCCTGTAATTTAACTCATGGATTATTTGCACGGCTGCCAAATCATTACTTGCTATGATTGCATCATAATCTGTTTTTCCATTATCAATCAGCCTGATTATTTCTTTACCAACATCACCGTGAAATGCTCCCGACAAAATGTTTTTGTCATTTATTGGAATGCTGTATTTTGATAAGGCACTTTTATAAGCTTCAAATCTTATGTTTGAGTCAAAATTATTTTCAGGGCCTCGCATGAATAAAAATTTTTTATATTTATGAATTTCAATAAGATGTATCATAAGCTTATACATTCCGTCATAATTATTAATTGTTATGCAGGGGTAATCTTCAAGTGCCAGGCCGATGCTTAGAATGGGTATTTTATCGTATGATTTATAAAATTCGGATAATTCCTCTTCGGTAATGTAATTAACAAGGCATGATGAAATCATTAATAATCCGTCCAGAGATTTTAAACTCGCCAGATTAAATACTTCATTTTTTTGAGTTGGAATATGCTGTGGAGCTTTCAGCGAACCTCCGTTGAAGAACAAAAGTCCGATGTTGTATTCTCTTGCACATTCGATAATTCCTGTAATAATTGTATTTTCATAAGGATCATAAAAGTTGTCATAAAACACGCCCATTGTCAATAAACTGACGGCATTCCCTTTTTTTGAATATTCCGATTTGAATTCCAAGGGGCTCATTCCTGTGAAATCTTTGAATACCCTGTTGAAATAATTTTTTGATTCGAATCCTGAAGAAGCTGCCGCATAATCCATGTCATCTGTATTAATCAGAATCTCTTTTGCCTCTTCAACCCTGTGGTAATTCACAAAATCAATGAAACTTTTTTTTATACTGGTGTCTATAATTGAACTCAGCATTTTCTCTGTCATATTCAGATCGTCAGATAAATCTTTTAATGTCAAATGCTGATTTAAATACGGTTTTTTATCTCTGAAATAATTATAAATAACCGAGGTTTCATCAATTGCGGCTATTTCCTTAATTTTATACGACTCATTTTCAACATTAAATTCTGTTTCAAAAAATATTTCAGGCTGTATCCATGCATTATATCCTATCAGGAATGTGGCAAAAGAGACTGAAATCGGTAAAAAATTGGATATGTCGGAAAATTTAACTCCCATCGGAACAAGAAAAAATATGGGAATTAAAATAACTGATACTATTCCAAAAACAGTTATAAAGTGCTTAATCCATGCCAGATTTATCTTTTCTATGGAAGAATAAGATTGCTTTAAATTGCTTTCATGAATCTTTATTCTCATAAAAATGACTGTCAAATAAGCTATGATCTGTATGAGAATTATAGGCAAAACAATTATAATGAAAAAATTGTCAGCCGCTCCATGATTTAGCACATTATACACATTATTTATTTTATCATGATTGTTTTGAAAATATTCCGGTATCATGAATATCGTATATATAAAAAAAGGCAAGAAATGCAACATGTCAATTTTTTTAAATTCGATTTTTAATAATGACCTTACGTAAAAAAACACTAAAGGTCCCAGCAAAAACATTGGAGGTTGATTGATGCCAATTAAATACGGCAGGTAATAATATAAGTTTGTATTATATAAAATTACAAAAAAGCAGCACAAAAAGCTGTTAAATATAAAAAAGGCCAATATAATATTTGCGCTTTTGTTGCCTTTTCTTTTTATAAGGAACAAAAACGCAAGAATAATAGAATAACCCAACCCTATCGAATTTATTATGGAGAAAGCATCGAATGTTAATTTCATATTAATATAACTAATTGTATAGTATTATATATTATTAATCAAACAAAAAAAATGCCGATTGATATAAATGTTATGTCTTTACAAGGCTTATAACATTCTCGACATGATATGTCCATGAGAATTATCCAAATTTCGGTTTTATAGCTGGTTCCCGCTATCAGATTCCCGGTTTCAAGACCCGCTATATCTTCTTTTTTCAACATTATTAGAAATTCATTTTTGGTTTCATCCTTTGGGTTTGTGAATCAATATTCATTATTTCTATTACTATTTTGCCTGTAATTATGTTTGTAATTAATGAGCTTGGCCAGTGTTAATTATAGTAACATGCATTAATTATATGTAGTAATCCGTGAAAATCACGCCGATTTTTTTACTGTGGAATGCAAAAACTGCGGGTGGGCGGAAGTGCTGAAAAAATAATCTTTACTGACCGGTATCCTCATCCTTCAGGAATGATGTTGCAAACTGTACAGTGAGCCCTATTGTCGAAACTCCCATGGAAATTGCATGCGCCAGACCGACCCACTTTGCGGCTTCGGGATTCAAACGGGAAGTTATGAGATTTGCGGCCACCAGCCCTAGCTCGACGGCGGCAAAGGCTGTGCTTATGAAAACACTTATCGCGTATGCCCTGTTATAGGCGATCTGGTATTTGCTTTTTATTCCCAGCTCCGCATACCCCAGGGAAATTACCGTGGCCGCGGTCAATCCGCTCACGAGCCCGACCGAAATGTGGGAGTAAAAAATCGGGTCCATGTATGGCTCGTTCTGGAATTTATCGTTCAGGATGAATGGGCCGAGCACTATGTTCGTCGTGTAACCGGTCAGGGCTATGATGTTGAGGATCATTGCCGCTATCTTTATGTTTTTTATTACCTTGCTTACCTCTTCTTTGGACAATACTTTGGAATAATCCTTTACGGGAAGGTAATTGAACGCTCCGTTTGAAAACTTGTACCGGTTAAGATTATTCAAACTGCTGAAATTGAACGAAACCCCGCCGGATGCATTCGCAGCGGTAGGGCCGAATAATGAAAACAGGAACAGGCATAAAATTATTCTTTTCATAATATGATCCTTCTTGCAAATATTTCCGATTCCGATCCCGATGGATTAATCAGGATCGGAATTCTGGATCAGTATCCGCATATATTTTTGCATTATATGGGAATAATTCAATGATTAAAAACCACTATTAGTTGACCTTTATCTACTAATAATAAACTGTATGGTTTTTCCATACCGATCGGCTGTATTATAGAATTTTTATTAAAATTTTGTATAAGTGTATCCGCTGAGACGACAAATGTCATAAGAAAAAGAAATAATATTAAACAAAAATATATATATCAAAGATTATTCGAATATATTTATCAAGAATCTATAATCAGATTATGGAGAAAATTATTCTTGCGTGGAATAGCCAAATTATGGCGAGGAGGTTGATTTTTATATTAAGAATATTTCAATAAACAATATTCATAAATGCGGATAAATTCAAATGTTGATTTTTATTAAAAAGGAGTAAATTTTATGAATTTAATAACGAAAAAAATTAATGTTATTTTATTACTATTTTTATTTTGTATCTCATCACAATCAATTTTCAGTTATAATTATGGATTGCCTTATGCATATAATGAGTCCGATGCATATCTTAAGGCTGAATATAATGAATGGAAAAGTAGTTATGTAACGTCAAGTGGTGCCGGGCCAAATAGCTTGAGAGTTGTAAGGGATGGCAAATCAGATTATGATACGGTTTCTGAGGGGATGGGCTATGGGATGTTGCTTGCACTCTATTTT
>JBJKSS010000427.1:0-2982 GCA_046703745.1 Spirochaetota bacterium | reverse complement strand
GCTTGAACCCTGTCCTCGCCATGTCGGTCTTTTTGAATTTTATGTTTTTGTGTTTATTGAGGTTTCCGGCAATTTTGAGCATATCGGGGTTCAGATCGATCCCCGTGATTTTCCCGCCGGGAAACCTCGATGCAAGCGCAAAGGTTATGTCGCCGGTGCCGCATGCAATGTCAAGGCAAACCGGTTTTTTCAAGCCGGGCAGTCTGCGTATCAATAATCTTTTCCATGCGCCGTCCCTGCCGAATGAAAGCACCCTGGTGAGAAAATTATACTTTGGGGCCACTTCGGTAAAGAGATGTTCGTTGTAGATTTTTTTCTTTTCTGGATTTTTCAGATCGTAATTTCTGATCTTCAGTGTAAATTTTTGATGATTTTCTTTCCTTTTCATAATTTTGCCTTTAAAATTGGATAGAATAATGATATAACAGCAGTTATTCGATTTGTCAAGGAAAGAGGCTTAATGGTGAAAGAAAAGACGGTTTACCTTCACGATATTGCAACTGTTGTTCCGGAGCATTTTTACACCCAGGAATTCGGCCTTAATTTCCTGCTAAAATTAATCGGTGACAATGTAAAGAAACAGAATTTTCTTACAAGAATATATAAAAATTCGGCGATTTACAAAAGGCATACGGTAATCGATGATTACGGCAAGGACCCAAGCGAGTTTAAATTTTATCCTAAAAACGAACACCTCCTTCCCGAGCCCTCAACTATGGAGAGGAACGACCTTTATATAAAGGAATCAAACAGGCTTTCCTTAAAGGCCGTGAAGGAACTTATAAAAATAATCCAGAATCATGTAGACAAAAAGATCACCCATATCATTACCGTGAGCTGTACCGGATTCTCGGCACCGGGGTTCGATTTTTATATAGTGAAAAACCTCAAGTTGTCGCCGGCAATTGACAGGTTTCATATCGGTTTCATGGGCTGTTATGCGGCATTCCCCGCGATGAAGCTCGCACGCGACATCTGTCTTGCAAACGACAATGCAAGGGTGCTCATCGTCAATGTGGAGCTGTGCACCCTTCATTTCCAGCAGAAATTCGATCCCGATATCGTTGTTGCGAATGCGATTTTTTCGGACGGTATTTCAGCCGCCCTGGTTTCGTCCAACGAGGATGATTCGAAGGGAAGCAAGCTCATTCTTCATTCTTTTTTTTCAAAATACATACCGGGCAGCGAAGAGGACATGGCATGGAAGATCGGGCTTTTCGGCTTTGACATGAAGCTCTCGTATTATGTTCCCAAGCTCATCGATACGAACATAATACCCATCATGAATGAATTGTTCAAGAAAAGCAGCATTACAAAGGATGAGATCGATATCTGGGCCATACATCCGGGCGGAAGGGCGATCCTTGAAAAACTGGAAAAAACATTGCATCTTAAAAAAGAAGATTTCAAACATTCTTATGATGTGCTGTGGGATTACGGCAACATGAGCTCAAGTACAATCATGTTCGTTTTGAAGCGCATATTGAATGACGACAAAAAGGGCAAAATTTTTTCAATAGCATTCGGTCCCGGCCTTACTGTAGAAACAGGTCTGCTGGAGAAAATATGATCGATCTGTTTCCCGATCTGTCGGCAAGGTCCAATGAGCCTGAAATAATGGATGACATGCTGTCCGATGAAAAAAAACTTATAAACACGATAAAACAGTTCACGCTGCTCAATCTGCTTTTTACAAATTCGAGGGGCCTTATAAAGAAATATATTCTGTCGGACATGATCTCCAACAGGGGCAAAAAATTCACCCTTCTGGATATAGGTGCCGGCGGATGTGATGTGTCGATATGGATCGTCATGCAGTGCAGGAAGTTGAAAATCGATTTGAAAATAACCTGCCTCGATAATGACAGGAGGATAACAAATTATTCAAGGAACAAATGCAGGGATATTAAGGAAATAACGATACTCGAAGCGGATGCGTTTGATCTTGAAAAGCTCGACGGTTTCGATTATGTTTTTGCGAATCATTTCCTGCATCATTTCAAGGCAGATGCAATTGCCGAGCTTCTGAAAATTATCCATGAGAAAACAGGCAGGGTTTACCTTCTTAACGATATTTACAGGTCGAATCTGATATACCTCGGGTGCACTTTTTTCACAGGAATTTTCATGCATAACAGTTTCGTGTTTTATGACGGAAGGCTTTCGATTAAGCGCGGGTTTGTGGAAAAAGAGCTTGATGAAATCCTAAAAAAGTCAAAACTTCAGGATAAGGCCAGGATAATAAAGGCTTTACCTTCCAGAATTTGCATTCTTGGCAAAAAAAACTGATTAATTCTTCCAAATAATTATTTTTTATTGCAAAATTATCAAATACTATTTAATATATTCTTGAATATGTACTAACTGATGTAATAATCTGTTGCAAATCACCGATTGCCTAAAATCAAGAGGTTGTCATGAAAAAACCGAATATCAGGAAAAGGCTTCTGCTTTTTTTCCTTTTAAGCGAATTAATATTCATAATTAATTTTTATTTTCTGATTTATCCTTTCATGGGCCTGTCTTATGGGCTTATTTTAAAGGGAATGGGGCCGTCTGTAACAATGGTTATCCTGATTATTGCCGGGACCGCATTGCTTCTTTCAAAACTTGCAAGGCCCCTGGATAACCTTGATCCGGAAGAAAGAGAAAACAGCAAGCAGGTTATTCTCAAGGCGGACAGGAACATAAAAAGGACAATAATTTTAATGAATATAGTTTTTTTCCCGATTTTTATTGCTGCCGGCGGATTCATAACGCTTGCTGCTGACGGGCTTGTAAGATGGAGTACTGTCAGGGAGCTTGTTGTTTGTGCAATGCTCGGCCCAGTAACAGGCATTATCGAATTGATTTATTTTGAGTATCTTGTCAAGGATGCCAAACTGCTTGCCAATATAATTGAAGTTGAAATCAGGAAAACTGTTTTTAATTTCAGGTTTGCGTTTATGGGAGTGTTTGCAATAATCGGGGGGCTGATTATAT
>JBJKSS010000426.1:0-6808 GCA_046703745.1 Spirochaetota bacterium | reverse complement strand
TCAAGGAACAGCTCGATCTCCAGACAAGCATCGTGGAGAATGCAAGGGGGAGGTACAATGCGGCGCTGATAAAATTCAATCTTGGTACAATTTCTGTGATTGACAAACTTAACACGGAGTATGCGTTCAAATCGGCCCAGTATACTCAAAGCACTATGCTGACCAATTACACTTCGAGCCTCATGCAGCTTAAGCAGCTTCTCGGCATCAACAACATTTCGCGCGTTGAATTAACCACCCCCGTACCGGATATAAAACCGGTTGATTATGATAAAATAGCGAATGAGCCGCTTGACAAAAACCTCGATATAATGATTCTCAAGGAACAGTTGAGAACCGCTGAAAACAACAGGAATTCTTTCATCGCATCGTTGACGCCGTCATTGGGTTTTTCATACAGGTTCAACACGTCGTTCGACAAGGATCCTCTCGTGGATCAATGGTTCAATGATTACAACAATGAATGGGACAAGTCCAATGTTTTCAGCTTTTACCTGTCCCTGCCGCTTGACAGCCTTGTTCCGTTTTCATCGGTGCAGACCGGTCTTATCGCGGGACAGCAGAACATTCAAAAGGCGAGGAATTCGATTGAGGATCTGAAGGAGACCACGAGGAACAACCTCATGACGATACTTCTGAAACTCAAGCAGGACGAGAGCAACATGAATTCGCTGCAGATCAATGCCAGCATAGCCGAAGAAACCTACAATCTCACGAGCCAGATGTATAACAACGGCACAAAAAGCTACCTTGATCTGCAGGATGCCCAGAACAACATGTACAACGCAAAGATCAATGTATTGAATGCAAAATACGATTATCTATCAAACAACCTGGATCTGGAATATTTTTTAAATACGGAAGAATGATAACGGAGGAATCATAATGAAAAAAAGAATAATAACCATTTCAGCCGTGGCCGTGCTGGCCGTGGTGATAATTTTTATAATAGTAAGTTTTGCCGTAAAAGCCGGCAAGAACTCGGCCGAGCTGCAGTTTGCCCAGGTTGAAAAAGGCGATATCACTTCTGTGATCTCAGCCACAGGCACAATCGATGCCCAGAAAACAGTTGATGTCGGCACACAGGTCTCCGGGACGATTTCAAAAATATACGTGGATTTTAACGACCATGTCAAAAAGGACCAGGTGATTGCGGTGCTCGATACCACGCTTTTGAAGATCGCAGTGGACTCGGCCAATTCCGACCTTATGAAGGCTGATTCGCAATACGAACTGGCGCAGAAGGATTATGACAACAATGTCGTGCTGAATACCAACAAACTTCTCTCGGATTTCGACCTGGAAACTTCAAAGGTCAACAGGGATGCGGCTTATGCTGCAAAACTCGCGGCAGAAACAAACCTCAAGAAAGCGAAGGCAAATCTGGATTATGCAATAATCCGCTCCCCTATTGACGGCACGGTACTTGAAAGAAGCGTTGAAGAAGGACAGACCGTTGCAGCGAGCCTCTCAGCTCCGACTTTGTTCACCATTGCAGAGGATCTGTCAAACATACAGATAGAAGCGCAGGTTGCAGAAAGCGACATCGGCAATATCAAAATAGGCCAGAAAGCGGATTTTACAGTTGAGGCCTACCCTGATGAAAATTTCACCGGAACTGTCGATGAGATACACCTCAAGCCCACTGTAACATCAAACGTTGTAAATTATACCGTTATCGTTTATGCAAAAAACAGGAAGAACATGCTTCTCCCGGGAATGACGGCAACGATCGATTTCATAATCGATGAGAAAAAGGACGCAATGCTTTTGCCGAATGCTGCCTTAAGGTTCAAGCCGACCGAAGCAATGCTTAAAAAGCTTTCGAAGAACGCACCCAAATTCGGACAGAACAGGAACCATGCAGGCAGGAGGCACTGGAACAATTCTTCAAACGGCTCTTCACAGGGTGAAAACAAGGGTAACCAGAACCAGAACAGGCAGGTTAAAAAGAATTTTGCCCAGCTGTGGTACATCGATGCGAACAATGAATTGAATTTTTTAATAATTCAAACGGGTATCACCAACGGCTTGAAAACTGAAATTATAAGTAACAAGGTACAGCCGGACATGAAATTCATCTCTGGTTACGGAAGTGCATCCAAAAATAATTCAACACAACAGGGCGGGCATTTTCCGATGAGAAGGATGTTTTAGCCGGAGGGATAACAATGGATACCGTAATTGAATTAAAAAAAATAAAGAAAACCTACATTCTGGGTGATTATGAGGTGCATGCATTGCGCGGCGTTAATCTGAGAATCAACCGGGGAGAATTCGTGGCGATCATGGGCGCATCAGGCTCGGGAAAATCGACGCTGATGAACCTCCTCGGATGCCTCGACCAGCCCAGTGAAGGCGGCTATTATTTTGAGGGCAATAATATAAATTCCCTGAATAAAAATGATTATGCCGACATAAGGAACAAAAAGATCGGGTTCGTTTTCCAGGGGTTCAATCTCCTGCCCAGAACCACCGCACTTGAAAATGTCGAACTTCCGCTGTTTTACGACAGATCGGAGGAAAAAAAAGATTTTAAAAAACTTGCGGTTGATGCACTGGTCAGGGTCGGTTTGGGAGAAAGGATACACCATCATCCCAGCAAACTCTCCGGCGGCCAGCAGCAGAGGGTTGCAATTGCAAGGGCACTTGTAAACAATCCGGCAATGATTCTTGCCGACGAGCCCACCGGCAACCTCGACACGCTCACTTCGCTGGATATAATTTCCATATTCCAGGAGCTTAACAGACAGGGCATTACAGTTGTTCTTGTAACCCACGAGCCTGACATTGCCTCCTATGCCAAAAGGATCATCACGATGCGTGACGGCCTTATCCTTGAAGACAGGAAAGTCCAGAAACCCGGGGATGCTGCAAGGGACAAGGATGCTTTTTATAAAAAGAACATAATCCATTTTCAGGAAGGAAATAAAAATGAAACTCACAAACACATTAAAAATAGCATTTAAAAACATTTCAAAAAACAAGACAAGAAGTTTCCTCACATCCCTTGGCATAATAATCGGCGTCTGCTCGGTAATAATCATGGTCGGCATCGGCACCGGCACGCAGCAAAGAGTTGAACAGCAGATAGGGAGCCTTGGCACAAATCTGAAAATAGTTATCCCCGGTTCATTCAGGGGAGGCGGCGTCAACCAGGGAACAGGTACAATAAACAGGCTGACACTGGAAGATGTCGATGCGTTGTCCAGGAACGGAACGTATATCGATGCGATTTCTCCTGTGGTAAATACCAACACACAGGTAATTGCAGGCGGCAACAACTGGAGGACACAGGTCAGCGGAGTATCGGCCGATTATACCAGGATCAGGGATTACAATGTAACATCCGGAGATTTTTTTACGGATCAGGATGTCAAAACCAGAAGGAACGTTGCCGTTATAGGCCCCACTGTTGCAAGCCAGTTATTCCCCAATGAAGATCCTGTCGGTAAAAGCATGCGTATCGCAAACATACCGTTCAAGGTCGTGGGACTCCTTGAAAGCAAGGGCAAAAGTACATTCGGCCAGGATCTGGATGATATCGTCCTGATTCCCTACTCCACGGCAATGAGCAAGCTTAACGGCTCGCAGTACCTGAGGAATATCTACATAAGCACGACATCGCCGGATATGATAAGCAAGGAAACCGCCGAAGTAAGACAGATATTGAGGGATCGCCACAAGTTAAGGGCCTCCGATCCGGATGATTTTTCCATAGGCAGCCAGACAGAAATCGCAGAAAGGGCCAACTCCGTCACGGTCATGATGACACTGCTGCTCGGATCAATCGCCGCGGTTTCGCTCATCGTCGGCGGCATTGGCATAATGAACATAATGCTTGTTTCCGTAACCGAAAGAACCAGGGAGATAGGGATACGTCTTGCCGTCGGTGCGAGAGCAAAGGATATTCTCATGCAGTTCCTGATCGAATCATTTGTTTTGAGCCTCATAGGCGGCATTATCGGGATCGCCATATCGTTCATAATCGCATTCTTCCTGAATGCTTTTACATCGATTAATATTGTGATCAACCTGAATATTATGATAATCTCCGTAATATTCTCAGGATCGGTCGGAATATTTTTCGGATTCTACCCGGCAAGGAAAGCGGCGGGGCTCAATCCTATCGATGCTTTGAGATATGAATAAACTGTGCTATACTGATCCCGACAAGCAGGGATTGTTTTTAAGTTTTTGCAGGAGGCGGGGCAATGCCCAGGGAAAAAATTCTCGTTGTTGATGATGAAACAGAAATAAGGGATCTTATTTCAAAATATCTGGAAAAGGAAAACATGGCAATAACCCCATGCGGAGAGCGGGGAAAGGGCTCTCACGCTCATAGAAAAAAACGATTACGACCTTGTGATCCTGGACATCATGATGGAAGGCATGGACGGTCTGGAGGTGCTGAAAAAAATACGTTCGGACAACCAGTTCATCCACGTCATAATTCTCAGCGCCAGGGAGGAAGACTATGACAAGGTGCTGGGTCTCGGGCTCGGTGCAGACGATTATATTACAAAGCCCTTTATCCCGGGAGAATTAATCGCGCGTGTGAAGGCACAGCTGCGCAGGCACAGTCTGTCAAGGGCAGCGGATAATGCCGATACCGACATTCTCAGGTCAGGCGCTTTCGAACTGGACATGAAATCATACATAATCAAAAAGAACGATAAAATACTCGATCTTTCGGCAAAGGAAATAAAATTATTGAGCTTTTTCATGAGAAACCCGGAAAGGGTTTTTACGAAAAAACAGATTTATGAAAATGTCTGGGAAGACAATTATTTTGATGACAATTCTCTTATGGTGTACATCAGGCATTTGAGGGAAAAAATAGAGGACAACCCCAATGATCCGGAGTATCTGGTAACAGTCTGGGGTATAGGCTACAAATTTTGTCTTAACGGCAGGGATAAATGAAAATACAGTCAAGGATGCTTGTTGCCATAATTTTATCTTTGATCATATCCACGATAATTTCCATTTTCTTGATAAACCTGATTTTAACCATTTTTGACAAAAGCCTTTCAAGATATGATGTGGAAAAATTTTCGCTTCGG
This sequence comes from Spirochaetota bacterium, assembly GCA_046703745.1. Taxonomy (GTDB): domain Bacteria; phylum Spirochaetota; class GWE2-31-10; order GWE2-31-10; family JAFGQB01; genus CAZHHK01. The sequence continues at coordinate 1,742 of JBJKSS010000426.1, read as the reverse complement.
ATCATCAACGAGCTTAAAAATTACAGGAAAACCGACACAGCCGACATCGAAAGGATATTCAACAAATTCAAAACCGACAAGATAGACTTCACACTGTTTGACGATGACAAACGCCGTATAATCACATCTACAATAAAAAATTTCGATTTCGGAAGACAGGACCTGTTCAAGAAGAGCAGCGAGGATGTCAAGCGTATGGAAGGCTCGATAAACAGGTATATCAAATTCATCGATGTTTCCGATGCAAGAGATTTTACTCTCAGAAGGCCTGTTGTGTTCAGGGACAACTCGGATTGCATACTGTTCATAACTTTCAAGAAGGATCTTTTCTCGCCATTTTCCATAAGAATAAACCAGGACAAGATTGTTTTTGTCTATGTGATTATCTTTGCAATCATCGCACTGATTCTGCTCTTTTCATATATACTGATGCTTGTTTTTACAATGCCGCTCATCAACAGATTGAGGGTGCTTTTCAACAAAATCAACAGCTTCGAGCTTACAAACCCCAATATCAAGATAAACGACAATTATAATGATGAAATCGGCGTTATCTCCAGAACATTCGACAGGATGTCGGACAAGATAAGCCAGGATTACAACGAGAGGATAAAATTCTACCTGGAAAGACAGGAGCTTATCAAGAATATTTCCCATGATTTCAGGACGCCGCTGACATCCATCCTCGGCTACTCCGTTTCGCTTGATGATGGAGTTTATGATAATGAGGAAGAGCAGAAGAAATATTATAAAATCATCAGGAAAAAGGCTGAATACATGTCGGCTCTTTTCGATGAACTGATGGAACTGTCAAGGCTCGACAGCAATGCATTCATTCTCAAGAAAACGGATTTTGATATTGCCGAGATGCTTCGTGAAATTGCGATTGAATACATCCCGCAGCTTGAAAAGGAAAAATTTTTCATCGAAACGGATATCCCCGAGTCCCTCGTCATAAATGCCGACAAGGACAGGCTCTCAAGGGCATTGAGGAACATCATAGACAACACGGTCAAGCATGCGAGGGAAGGCAAATACCTGGGATTGTTCCTCAGGAAAATTGAAAATGACAAAATCATTCTTAAGCTTGCGGACAAAGGCAGGGGAATAAAAGCTGGCGATGAAAACAGGATTTTCAGCAGATTTTATAAAAACTCGCCGTTTGCAGGAATGGGCGTGGGGCTTTCCATAACTCGGGAAATAATCGAAAAACACGGCGGCACCATCAGTGTAGAAAGCAGGGAAGAAGAAGGCTCGTCATTTACAATTATTCTTCCAAAAAGTTAAAACCGATTTTTTTTAAAAAAAGCATTTTTTTATGTTTTCCCTTGATGTATTCTCCAAAATGTTAAATAATTATAATATTACTGTTTTTTTAACGACCCGGGCGGTCTTTTAGTGAAATTGACGGGTTGAATTTTAACGGATGATTTGAATTATTATGATAAAACAAATTCTGAAGATCATTACCTATAAAAATGATTTGATAACCTCGCAAAAGGATTTTAAAACACTCAAGAAATCGAGGTTTTTCTTCATATTCTCATTTTTTGGTACATTAGCATTCACCGTTTACGGCATGCTGCACATTTTTTATGAACCCAATCTGTTAATGATGCTGGTTACATTTGCATGTGCATTTTTGTTTCTGGTAAATCTCATAATTTTTATAAACACCGAAAATGTCGAAGCCAGCGCCACTTTTGTCATATCGGTATGCATCATTTTACTGACCATCACCA
>JBJKSS010000425.1:0-11079 GCA_046703745.1 Spirochaetota bacterium | reverse complement strand
CACCTTCACTTTTACGGCTTATTGATAAAATCATAAAACATTTATAACCATGACAGAAGGCAAATACAAATACAGGGATGTCTTCCCTGAATTTGTATTTGCCTTCTGTCATGGTTATAAATGTTTTATGATTTTATCAATAAGCCGTAAAAGTGAAGGTGTGATTTTCGCCGCTTCGTCAATGACCCCTTCATGCCCCACGGGTTTTTTAAGCGAATCCCTTGCAGAATTAACTATGCAGCTGATCCCCATCGTTTCAATGCCGCAGTGGGCAGCGGCTATTGATTCGAAAACCGTGGACATGCCGACGGCATCGGCGCCGATTTTTTTGAAAAAATTTATCTCGGCATTTGTTTCATAAGTTGGCCCCGACACTCCGATATATGTGCCGGTTTTCAATTTCAGACACTTCCCTGTTTTCAATGCGATTTTATTGAGCCTCCTTGAATACGCATGCGACATGTTGACGAATCTTTGGCCTTGCCGGTCGATGTTGGGGCCGATTAATGGGTTTGTGCCTGTCAAATTAATATGATCCTCAATCAGCATGAGGTCGCCCGTTTTTATTTTGTTGTTTATGCTTCCCGCGGCATTGGTAAGTATCAATGTCTTGACTCCGAGTTCTTTCATCAGCCTGACCGGGAAGGTTATCTCCTGGGGAGTGTACCCTTCGTAATAGTGAAATCTTCCGGAAAAATTTAAAAATTTTTTTCCGTAAATTTCAACCGCCGACAGCAGACCTTCGTGCCCGGCTATTGTTGTCGTGGGGAAAAACGGTATATCGGTATATGAGATTATTTTTTTTGCATCATAATCCGGGTGCAATCCGCTTCCGAATATTGCTGCAGCATCAAAAGAATCATCACCTGTGTTTTTCCTGATGTATTCCGCGGCCTTTTTAATTTTGTCGAGATAGTCTGTTACATCAAAATGCAATTAACGGCACCTTCACAATTTGAAATTTGATGGATTATAATTCAATAAATATAAGGTGTCAATCTTGTTTGTAACCCGTTTTTTTTGATTTCAATTTAAAGCTGCTTTTGGAATCATTGTAATGTCCCGTTAACCAGCGGAGTGAATTCTTTTTTAAAAATGCTTAACAATTTGGTAAAAAAAGTGTAATTTTAAATGACATAATTTCTGTAACAAGTATATATGTAACAATTTGTCTTGAAAAAATATACGAGGAGATGAGCCAATGACGTTAAATAAAAAATTAAATAACTGGGTTGATGAGATGGTCAAACTGTGCAAGCCGGATGAAGTTTACTGGTGCAACGGTTCTGACGACGAGTATCAAAAACTGATGAATGAAATGGTTGAATGCGGCGCTGCAATCAGACTGAATGATGCCAAAAAGCCCAACTGCTTCCTCTTCAGGTCGCATCCGAGTGATGTTGCAAGGGTTGAAAACAGAACCTATATTAGCTCCGTATCGAAGGATGAGGCTGGCCCTACAAATAACTGGATAGCTCCGGATGAAATCAAAAAAACATTAACCGGTTTGTATGACGGCTGCATGAAGGGAAGGACAATGTATATAATTCCTTTTTCGATGGGGCCCATCGGATCCGAAATTTCCAAGATTGGTATTGAAATCACGGATTCCCCGTATGTTGTTGCAAATATGAGAATTATGACGAGAATGGGAATCAAGGTTATAGATGAACTGGGTGATGATGGAGAATTCATCCCGTGTCTTCATTCGGTCGGTTATCCGCTGAAAGAAGGCGAGGAAGATCCCAAATGGCCATGTGCTCCGATTGAAAAAAAATATATCGTTCATTTCCCCGAGGAAAGGGCAATCTGGTCCTACGGTTCGGGTTACGGCGGCAATGCGCTGCTTGGGAAAAAATGCCTTGCGTTGCGGATAGCCTCCGTGCAGGCACGTGACGAAGGCTGGCTTGCAGAGCACATGCTTATTCTTTCCCTGACATCACCTGAAAATAAAACCTATTACATCGCTGCTGCATTCCCCAGCGCATGCGGCAAAACGAATCTTGCAATGATGGAGCCGACACTGCCCGGCTGGAAAGTGCGCTGTCTGGGTGATGACATTGCATGGATGCGCATCGGCAAGGATGGCAGACTCTACGCATTGAATCCCGAAGCCGGATTTTTCGGTGTGGCTCCCGGCACATCCGTCAAGTCGAATCCCAATGCGATGAAAACACTGGACAGGAACACGATTTTCACAAACGTTGTGTTGGCTGAAGGCGGGGACGTCTGGTGGGAAGGCATGGGTGTAGATCCTCCTTCAAAGGGAATAGACTGGGAAGGTAATGAGTGGACAGCAGAAAGCGGGAAAAAAGGTGCGCATCCAAATGCAAGGTTTACTTCCCCCGCAAAACAGTGTCCGGTAATCGACGATAACTGGGAGAATCCCGAAGGCGTGCCGATCTCTGCAATATTGTTCGGAGGCAGAAGGGCGACAACGATGCCTTTGATAAATGAGTCATTAAACTGGATCCACGGAGTTTTCATGGGATCTTCAACCGGCTCGGAAACAACCGCTGCAAATATCTGCGAAGTCGGAGTTGTCAGAAGGGATCCTTTTGCAATGCTTCCTTTCTGCGGTTACAATATGGCTGATTATTTTGCGCATTGGATAAAAATGGGCAAGAAACTCGGCGATAAGGCTCCGAGAATTTTTTTTGTGAACTGGTTCAGAAAGGATGAAGAAGGGAAATTCCTGTGGCCAGGTTACGGTGAAAACAGCAGGGTTTTGAAATACATCGTCGAAAGGATTGAAGGAAAGGATATCGGGAAAGAATCTTCCATCGGGATAATTCCCAAAGAGGGCGGTATCGATACTTCCGGCCTGGATATTTCAAAAGATACGATGAAAAAGCTGTTCGATATAGACTACGGCTGCTGGAAGACCGAGATAGAATCCATCGAGGAATTCTACAAAAAATTCGGCGATCGCCTGCCGGTGGAACTGAAGAATGAACTTGAAGAATTAAAAAGCAGGCTCAAATAATTTTTAAAAATTAGAGTTGTCTTTTGACCAGCGGGCTGTCTAAAATGCCCGCGGAAACAAGGGGTTACAACCCCTTGTTTCCATGTATAGTGTTATTTGGATAATTCGGATAGCGCCCCTTGCGATAGGGGCGTTTTGTTTATCTTCAATAATTTTTCCACAGTTCGAGGCTCCTGTAATATGATTTGAACCCCAGGCTTTTGAAGACAGCAAGATAGGGGCTGTTTTCGGGCGGCTCGCCGTTTATTTTTTCGATTGCAATTTTTGCCGGCGGGTTAAACTGTCTGGAAAGAATGCTTTTAAAGAAAGACAGATATTCGTAGAGCGCCGGATCTTCAGGCATGACCATTATTTCGATGTTCCTGAAAGTCGAGCCGGATATAACTACGGGTTTGCTGCCTCTGAATACGATGAGGCTCGTCTGGTTCCTGCGGGGAAGGCCGTTTCTTAAAGCCTCCGTTTTAATGCCGCACAACGATAAAGGGTCGGCGGCATTCATCCAGTATATTGCATTTTCCGGCAGGCCTTCCTGTAACAGCCTGAATGCCTCGAATGACATGAACTGGATGCCGGGCATGCCCTCGAAAAAATAGCCCGTTAAAATTTCACCGGACAGCTCCATCAGCCGAAGCGTCCTCTGTATCCTCCCCCACTGTAGAGGCTCCGGTTCGTTGGCGAGGATGTCCCTGAAAATTATGCCGTATCTTTTGAATAAAACCCTTATCCTGTCCTTGACCAGCTCTTCTTTCTCGATCGGGTCGAGTTCGGCCGGGCCTTCATTTTTGAGAATGAACCAGCTGCCGGTGTCCTGCTTTGTTTTTTTTCGCCTGTAAAATGATCGCTTCAATTCCCTGATGTTGCCGCCTGATAATTCTTCAATTTTGAAATCGTTCAAAATGCCGTTCCTGAATGTTTCGAATGAATCGTTGGTTACAAGTCCGTTCCATACCAATTGCCACAGTGTCCTGACAAGCTCGCCCGTTTTCAATTTTGAATTATCCGCAAGCCCGTAATAATCATACCGGGCGCGTGCGTCCCTGAAAAGCCTGCCGAGAATTTCATCGTTCTCCGAATCACTTTCAGCCCGGCTTTCGGAATACAGCTCCATGTCCTCCCTGTAGACGGGCGTGATCTTTTTTGTCCCGCAGCCCAGCCATATCATGCCTGAACGCTGCGTTAAACTATCGAGCCATGAGGTGTAATAGAGCTTCATCCTGGAGGGGATTATATACTCCTCCCAGAGGTTTGCTGGTGCAGGAAAACCGGCCAGACTGTCGATTGCGTCTTCAAGGTCTCCCATGGTTTCGCCTTTTTCGGTCAACCTGCCGTAATGCGCAAGGAAAAGCCGGAGGCATTCTGCGGGGAGCGCGGTGAATGCCGGCTGCCTTGCCTTCCTCGTAATCCTGAGGAGCCTTTCGAGGTTTTCCGTGGTGCACATTTCGTCGTCAGGGGAATTCTCGGAAATTTTATCGATGATCAGCGTTTCTTCTTCAGCCAGGCTTTCGATTGCAGGATCGAAAAATGATGAGTTGGATCCGAAAACTGTTTCAAAAAAATTGCGCTTCACTATGCTGTAATATGAAAGGTAATCTTCGACGAAATCCGCAATACCATATTCCTCCGGCGTGTAATCATTGGCTGTTCTTCCCCTCATTTGTTCAACGAGCCTGATTATTCCTGATTTTTCTACGGGCTTTCCGTTAATGTTTTTAAAAGCAAGGCTCTCTGTTTCGAGTCCGAACAGCCTTGAAATTTTATCGATATTTTCCGGCAAGATATAAAAATCGACAGATTTTTCGCTTGTTTTGATTACAACAATCCTGTTGCCAACTTCGGACATCATTTGATCGAATTCCGAAGGAATGTCTCTTTTTACAGCTTCAAGAAGTTCGAGCCATTCGTTGTGCGGTATCATAACCTTTTCATCTATCCAGGAAAGGAGTTCGTTTGTATTATCCGGCGCATAACCCGGTGCCGTACGCTTGAGCTTTTTGTCAAGATCGTTTATCACATCTTGCGGTATTGCCGGTCTTAAATGCGGTGAAGAGATTATTTCTTTGATCAGATCGCTTCTCAGTGATGATTTTTTTTCACCTAGCGGTGTGTCGTCTTCATACATGTACTTGTTTGTCTGCCGCCAGACCACATTGTCGGCAAAAGGTGATGCGTCCGGAGTCGTAACAGAAGTGATTTTGATTTTGCCGTCCATGATTTCATCCAGCACGAGTTTAAGGCTTTCAAGGTCAAAATCATCCTTGAGCAGAGTGCGCCAGGTTTCGAGCATTACCGGGAAATCGGCGTACCTTGAAACAGCATCGAGGAGCTTTTTTGACCTTAGTCTTGAGAGCCAGAGCGGCATCCTCCTGCGGAAACTCTGCCTGGGCAGCAATAGCGCCCTGCCTGCATTCTCCCGGAACCTTGCACCGAAATAGCCTGTTGACTCGAGTTTTTTCCTCAAATGAGTCTCAATGTTTCCCGAATTAATCATTTGAAACAGATCGTTTTCGCCGAATTCGTGCGGCAAAGAAAGCATTATGCAGTCGTTGTCCGCGTAATACTGCAGGGCGTAGCCGTATTTTTCCTCCCAGATGGAGGATAAGGCTATAACGAAGGGTTTGTTGACCCTGCCTCCCCAGAAAGTATGGATCACGACCTGTTTTGCGTCGGCCATGTTTACCGGATCGCTGAAATTTTCAAGTACGATGTGATGACGGTGGGGAAGTTCGGTGTTTATGATTTCCTTTTCAAGCCTGAGGTAGTCCGCGAGCCTCGACGCAGAATTTTCATCCATGAGGTATTCCCTCTCCAGCATGGCAGGCAGGGCCGGGTCCTCGAGCATGCCGTTCAACTTTTCAAGGAAGAGCCCGATTTTTTCAGAGAAATGAAAATCCCTGTTTATTTCCTCTGCCTTCCAGAACGGGATGATGTTGATGGAAGTTTTTTCCGGAGTGACCTCAACGTCGTTGTGCGTAATTCTCTGTATTCTCCAGACCTGGTTGCCGAATGCGAATGTCTCGCCGAGCCTTCTTTCCCAGACGAACTCTTCGTCAAGCTCCCCGATCTTTGCCTTTGTGTCCATGATCCTCATGTCGTACATGCCCCTGTCAGGGATCGTGCCGCCCGACATGTAGAGAATGTATGGCGTGCCCTCTTTTGCCTCTACCGTGTTGCCGATTTTATCAACATAAAGTCTGGTGGTTAATTCCCTGATCCTCGAGTCGGCATATTTACCGAAGAGCATGTCGAGCACAAGGCCGTACTGTATCCTCGTCAGATTGCGATAGGGATAGCCTGATTTTATGAAATTGAAAAGCTCATCAATGTCCCATGTTTCGACAGATGCCATCGAAAGGATCACCTGTGCGAGCACATCCAGCGGGTTGTCAACCGGGGTCATTTCCTCGATATCATGATCAAGGACGCAGCGCGCAGTTATTGCCGCATATATGAAATCCTTGCCGAATACGGGATAGATATCTGCGGGGCTCGTTTTCCCCACACCGTGGCCGGCCCTTCCAATCCTCTGGATGGCGGACGAAATCCTGAATGGTGTCTGGATCAAAACAACGCGGTCGAGCTCGCCGATGTCGATGCCGAGCTCGAGCGAGTTTGTCGCAACGATCGATTTCAGTTTGCCAGCCTTGAGCTTCTCTTCAACGGCGAGCCTGAGTTCACGGGACAGCGACCCGTGGTGAGAATACGAAAGTTCCTCGTTTTCTCCCTCGTTTATCATCCTTGTCAATTTTTCAACGAACCTTCTGTTGTTTGCAAAGAGAAGTGTTGACCTGTTTTCTTTTATGATTTTTTTGAAATCACCGGCAAGACTCTGCCAGACCGGCTCTTCGTCGAATTTTTCAAGGATTTCAGCCGGATATTTTACGTGTATGTCGTAATTTTTCCTGATGCCGGATGAGAGTATAGACATTTCCCTTTTTTTATAAACACTGTTTTTCAAGTCTCCTTCGATTTTAAACCCCGCGGCAAAGGCTGCAATTTTTTCAAGCGGCTTCACCGTTGCCGAGTTAGCAATCCTCTGGAATTCCCCTGCTACCAGGACGAGTCTGTCAACCGCAGTTATGAGTTGCGTGCCCCGCTTGTCGCCGGCGATTGCGTGTATCTCGTCGAGTATAACGGCTTTCAATGTGCGCAAAATATTCCTTGCATTCCTGGATGTTAAAATCAGGTTAAGACTCTCCGGCGTTGTTATGAGGATCTCGGGCGGCTTCCTGGTCATCTTTTGCCGTTCATCAGCCGGTGTGTCTCCGCTTCGTGTCATTACCCGTATGTCCGGAAAATTTTCTCCTGCGTTTTGAAAATAACTCTTGAGTTCGTTGACAGGCTCAAGGAGGTTTTTCTGTATGTCGTTGTTCAGTGCTTTTAAGGGCGAGACATAGAGGACGTTGAGTCGGCCGGTTTCCCATTCGCCCGCTGCAAGCCTGTTAAGCGACCAGAGGAACGCCGTAAGCGTTTTACCGCTTCCGGTTGGAGCTGTTATCAAAACGTTCCTGCTTCCCGCTATTTCGGGCCATGCTTTCGCCTGGATATCCGTGGGTTCTCCGTATTTTTCCTCGAACCACCTGCCAACGAGCGGGTGGAATAATTTAAGTGATTCATGCATGACTACCACTTTATTTTAATAAATATATTTTAATCCTATTCTTTTATAATTTTTAATTCTTGAATCTCTGCTTATAAAAATATATTTATTACATACACATTGCCAAATTAACATTCTGTCAAATGGATCTTTATGTTTACTGTCTTTTGGCAATTTATAAAAACTGAGCAGTTCATCTGTTTCAATATCCAGTATTTCAAATTCCATTTTTTCAATTATTTTTTTTAAATTATTTAAATCTATACCAGCCATTTCAAGTTTTCCAAGAGAATATTTTAAGGAAATTTCCCATAAAGAAATTTTACTTACATAAATTGAATTGTTTTTGTTTTTCAATATTTGTTCTATATTTTTATTCAATTTTTCTGTCTCAAATAATGACCATAATAAAATATGAGTATCGATCAGGTAATTCATAAATTTAAAAACTCTTCATCTGTAATTTCAAAATCTTTTTTAATTTTGTAAGAGGCTTTGCCTTTTAAAATACCCAGTTTTCTTGGAGTTTTATTATCGGTTTTTTTGTAAGGGACAATTTTTGCTATTTTTTCCTTTTTCCTGCCATAAGAAATAATTATTTCGTTGCCATTTTTTACCTGATTTAGGATTTCAGAAAAATGGGTTTTTAAGTCACCGATTTGTATTGTTTTCATATCATTATTATATGATGTATTTGTCAACTTGTCAAATTAATTGATTTTACTGAGTTTTTATAATAAAAGAATATATAAACAGGTGCCGTGCTATTTTTTTGACATGAGCTCGATGTATTCCATGTTGTCTGCAAGGCCGGCTTCGTAGAAAAAATAGTCGTCCTTGTCGTACTGGCTGTAATCCTCGATCAGCTCTTCGCCTTTTTTGATGTCTCTCAGTGCGACCTCGGTGTTTTCATCGATGAGTGCTATGTTGCAGCCTTCATTCGCATGGTTTATGAATTTTGCGTTGTCAGAAATGTAATAATAATTATCTTTATATTTGTAGCAGGTGTTCAGAAGATGCCTGCGTCCGTGTGCCCCGATTTCCCTGCAAACTTTAAGGAATTTTTCCCTGTCGAATTTCCTGTCTATCACCGGATTGAAAATCCAGATAATATCTCCCTTTTTTATGTCCTGTCCTGCGAATAACCCGAATCCGTGTATTTTCGAAGGGCCCGCAAAATGATCTATGATGAGCATGTTTTTGATCCTGTTTAAAAAATATAACAATACTTATCATTTGGATCAATGATTTGTCAAGATGGCATTCGCCTTAATATCGTAAATTTTGCTTGTTTTAAATTGATTTTTAATTTCAATAATATATAATTTTAATATTAAAGATAAAATGACATTAGAAAAAGACGATATTGAAAAAATTTATTTTCTCACCCATACTTTATTCGGGGAAAAACAGATCATCAACTTTGCCAGGTATGCGAATGATTTCTACGGCCTTCTGGACAAGATCAGGAAATTAAGATACACCGATCTTGACAGGGACTGGGTGCTATTCGACTACTGCTACAGGCAGGGGAGGATATTTTATGCAAAAAATATCAGGGTCATAGACGAGAAGGATATTTTCAAGGGCACCTATATACATCTTTGCAGGAACGATTTCAAATACCTGATACAGGTGACAGGCAAGTCCGGGTACTGCCGCAATTGTGACACGCAGTTTTTCCCGAAGGTATGGTGGGACAATCCGTTCAGGGAAAAAACGGACTATAATGCCATCAAATACGGCGGCAGCATAAACCTCGGCGGCGTGGAGCTCGATAAAAAATACCTGATCAGGCTTTTGAAATACGGTGTCAACCCGGATATATTGAATGATGCCGTGTCCGTGATTCATTCCCCGGCGGAGATTGAAAAGGCGCTGAACACACGGAATTACGACAGGCATAACCCGCCGCCTCCTGTTAAAATACACGGACGTCTTTTGTTTTTGTACGATATCTGGACGGTCAGGCCGGTGAAAAGATTCGGTGTGTATCCGGGGTCAAAATATTTTTTCCACAAATGTCATGACAATATTGAGAGAATACTGTTTGATGAAAAAAATCTCTACCCGTGGTGCCCCGCATGTTTTACAAAATTCATCCCGGAGTCCGACAGGGAAACTGTTGAAAAATACAGGGATCACATTGAAGTGGCAACCTATGTCTACGGCGGTGAAAAGCCTGCTGAAGAAAACAGGGAGGATGCGATAGACAAATCATCGCCGGAGTTTTTCTACCTGTCGATACTTGGATTCAACAAAAGGGTCGAGCCCGGAGAAATCCTCAATACGTTCAGGAAACTGAGTAAGGTCTATCATCCTGATCTCGGAGGATCGAGCGAAACGTTCCAGGAAATAGTCAATGCAAAAAACTGGCTCGTCAAGTATTACAACAGTTTCGGGAAATTTTAAAATGCCTGTATATAAACTGAAATTGTTGTCGAAGCTTGAGGTATTGTTGTTTCTAACGGTCCTGATCATTTTGATTTTTCTTGGAGAATTTCAAGACTGCCGGGATGATTATGAATGAAAATATGATAAAAACAATCAAAAGGCTGATTGTCAGAGATGAAGGAGACCTGACGCTTGACTTCACCGAGCTTTCCCCGAACACCGGCAGTACATAAACATAATCATCGTATGAGCCGAATATCAAAACCGTATTATTGCCGGCTTCAAGTGCTGCAGGCGATGCCCAGGTATTTTCTCCCTTCATCACCTTGTCCCATATGGGATTGCCGGTAAAATAGCTTGTGAATATTTCACCTGTGCGGGCGTCAAGCACGTAAAGATGGTTGTCGAGGCATGCGGCTGCTACATATGATTTTCCGTTGGCACTGAAAAAGCACGGTGCCGAATACACCTCGCCGCCCAGAGGTTTTTTCCACAGGAGTTCGCCGTCTTCGGCGTTAAATGCATAAACCGAATAATCATGCGAGCCTGTATAAACGACTTTACGCCCGTTTATTGTGCCGATGCACGCAGAATTATCTATCCAGTTGCCTGCCATTTTTTTCCACGCTTCCCTGCCTGTGAGTGCATCAATCGCAACAAGACTCCCGAATTTCGAGCCTATGAAAAGTAGCGGCGATCCGGTTCCTGATGTTATTACAGGGGAGCCGAGGACTTCCTGCGGCATCTGGTAATCCCATATTTTTTCAATTCTGTCGTCAAACATTGCGTAACACTGAATAAGTCCCAGCCTCGTGCTTATTGCAAGATAATTTTGGCCTTCATGCTTGAAACTTACAGGATTGTTCAATATACCGGAAGAGATTTTCTTTTTATAGAATATTTCACCGTCAAGGGTATTGATGCAATAGATATAACCGGTGCCGGAATTGCCGAATATTGCCCTGTCACCTGTGAATGCAGCGACATAAAGCCTGCCGTCAAGGAAAAGAGGGCTGGACAAATAGGATTCCCTTCCGTCATTTGACGGGGGGATTATTTGCCTTGTCCAGATTTTTGTCCCATCCGTGGCCCTGACTGCATA
>JBJKSS010000424.1:0-4039 GCA_046703745.1 Spirochaetota bacterium | reverse complement strand
CCTCGATATTATTGCCGGCGCCTGCTGTTTTGATTTTGGAACCCTTCAGGGCTTTCAGGGTTTCTTCAAGACCGCCGTATCCCCAGTCAAGCACATGGTTATTCGCCAGGGAGGCGCAGTCGATTTTAAATGCTGTAAGGCAGGATATGTTGGCAGGGTTCATCCTGTAGTTTATCCCTTTGTGCTTCCAGTAATCATTGCTTGCCGTAATGCCTGTTTCAAGATTTATGATCCGCAGATCAGGCTTGATCCTGTTCATTTCTATTACAGAATCACCCCAGATGTAGGAGAATGCCGCGGGGTAACCGATTTTTCCGTTTGCGTTCCCGGCAATATCGATATAACCCCGTGCATCTCTCATATACGACTCATAAATTTCCGGGCTGGAAGGGTGGGGCAGTATCTGGTCTATCCCCCTGCCGGTCATGACATCACCGCAGAGGAAAATAGTTATCGCCTCAGGTTTCGGGCTGCCCGGCGAATCGGTTTTGTTCGCAGTGTTTGTCGATTTCATGACAAGGCTCCCCGGCAGCATTAATGCTAAAACAGCCGCAGCAAGGCACGCTTGAATTTATGATTCATTTTTGCAGTTGGCTGCCAAATGAATTCCTGCCTTAAGCTATGATTTTTTACGGATCAGTGTATCCAGGCTCAATTTTCCCGGGCCGCCTGCAAAAATCATCAAAAGGCCGCCGACAGCTGCGCTGTGATAGATAAGAGTCGACAGGTGCTGTTGATCGGAAAAATTGAGATGATAGATAATAATTATTATTGCCAGATAAACGGCAAGCGCCAATGCGCTCCATCTTCCGTACAGCCCGATTATTAAAAGCAGGCTTATCAGGATTTCGATGATCATCGCAATGACAACCCACATTGCTGCCGGCTGCAGATGAATGATCCCGTAACCCTGGACAAATTTGACAAACCAGCCGAATTTGAAAATTTTCATTATCCCGCTGAACAGGAAAACGAATGCAATCAATATCCTGCCGATTAAAGACAAAATGCTTTCTGTTTTTTCCATAAAACTTTCTCCTTTGACAAAACTGTTTTAATCATCATATAAATTATAATTGAGCAGGATAATAATAGTCAATGATATTTGCTTTTTTGGGATGTTTTTTAATTATTTTTTGCATGGTGGAATTTGGGGAGCACAGCTCCCTTTCCCCTCAGCCTGTTCCCTCGCTATGATTTATCAACAAACAATATTAATACTTTAATCTAGCGGTGAAGGCCTGCTGTCTGTCCCGATTAAGTCGGGTCGGGATCGGGACGCAGGCCCTCGCCTTGATGGTTAAATTAATTTTGATTATTCTTTAAAAAGCCGCGACGGCACAGGAAAAATAATAATTATTTTTGGATAATTATATTGTCAAGAAGTTTGCTGGTTGAACTTATGCAAAGAAGTAAAGATAAATTGAATCACAGCCAGCCGGGGCGTAGCGAGTCGACGAAGCTACCTATGGGGCTAATCAATATAATTGAAGTACGTTGATTGTTTTTTTAAAGTGAATAATCGAATTTGTTTCCTTGCATTCCGGTAAGCGGGTGTGGTATTATCCGGGGCACAGGCTTTATAAAGAAGAAGGGTACAAGGGGTCTAGACCCCTTGCTTCCACCAAAAGATAGAAAATTCTAAGTATGATATTTTATTCAAATTGACTTTTACCTTGTTGTGATTTATTATGTTCTCTATTTAATAACATGAAATGGAGCTTCTCTCAATGTTTGAACAGGCATTTAAAAATATAGATGATATTCTTCATAAAGACGCCGGGTGCTCCAGCGAGCTGGATTATGTCGAACAAACATCATGGATTTTGTTTTTGAAATATCTTGATGATCTTGAAAAAGACAAAATAGCATCCGCAGACCTTGCAGGCAAGTCTTATGAAACCATAATAGAAAAACAATTTCAATGGGAAAAATGGGCAGTTCCAAAGACAAAAGACGGCAAGCTCGATCATCACAAGGCATTATCCGGTGATGATCTCAAGGAATTTGTTGATCATAAATTATTCCCATATTTCAAGAACTTCAAAACAAAAGCGGAAAGCCCGAATACAGTTGAATATAAAATTGGAGAAATATTCAACGAGCTAAAAAATAAAATCCAGAGCGGGTATAATCTCCGGGAAGTATTGAATATCATTGATACACTGAGGTTCAGATCGAAGAAAGAAAAACACGAGATGAGTCACCTCTATGAAGACAAAATCAAAAACATGGGGAATGCAGGAAGGAACGGCGGGGAATATTATACGCCAAGGCCTTTAATCAAGACAATTGTCAAAGTTGTTGCCCCGAAAATCGGTGATAAGATATATGACGGTGCAGTAGGTTCGGCGGGCTTTCTTGTCGAAGCGTTCGAATATCTGAAAGAAAGCAAAAACCTTGCAACCAAAGACATTGAAACATTGCAGAAGAATACATTTTACGGCAAAGAAAAAAAATCACTGGCTTACATAATCGGCATAATGAACATGATTCTTCACGGCATCGAAGCGCCGAATATACTTCATACAAATACATTATCAGAGAATATATCGGACATTCAAGAAAAAGACCGTTATAACATTATTCTTACAAATCCGCCGTTTGGTGGCAAGGAACGTTCGGAAGTTCAGCAAAACTTCCCGATCAAGACAGGCGAGACTGCTTTTTTATTCTTACAGCATTTTATAAAGATATTAAAAGCCGGAGGCAGAGCGGGTGTAATAATCAAAAATACTTTTTTATCAAATACTGACAACGCTTCGATTTCGTTGCGCAAATCATTGCTTGAAGGTTGTAATTTATTTACCGTGCTCGACCTTCCCGGAGGAGTATTCGCAGGAGCAGGGGTCAAAACTGTTGTGCTGTTCTTTGAAAAAGGATCGCCTACAAGAAAGATTTGGTATTACCAGCTTAACCTTGAAAGGAATCTCGGTAAGACAAATCCATTGAATGAAGATGATCTTGCTGATTTTATAAAATTGCAAAAATTAAAAGAGGATTCAGAGAATTCATGGAGCATCAATATTGCTGATGTAGATGTAGAAACTTTTGATCTCTCGGTGAAGAACCCTCATAGAAAGGATGAGACGGTTTTAAGGGAACCGAAGGTAATATTGGAAGAAATGAAGATGCTGGATGAGGAAAGTGAAAAAATTTTAATTAACATTAGAAAAATAATATGAAAAACAGAAAATCATTACGATTGAAAGATTACGATTATTCTCAAATTGGAGCTTATTTTAATACAATTTGTACGAAAAACAGGGAAAATTTATTTGGTGAAATAATAAATGATAAAATGACATTAAATGCATACGGAAAAATAATCGATGAAATTTGGGGAAAAATTCCGGTACATTTTTCTGACATAGCTTTGGATGAATTTGTAATTATGCCCAATCATGTGCATGGGATAATTATGATAGAATCAATCCCCGTCCATGTCCCTGTAGAGGCGATTCATGAATCGCCTCTACAGGGACATGGACAAAGACAACGGCGTAAGATGTTAATTCCAATAATAATAGGAAAATTTAAAATGCAGTCAGCAAAGCAAATAAATATATTAAGAAAAATGCTGGGTATATCTGTCTGGCAACGCGGATATTATGATCATATTGTCCGCGATGAAAATGACCTGAATAGAATCAGACAATATATAATAAGCAATCCGTTAAAATGGGATTTGGATGAAGAAAATAAAAATATCAACGACACAGGATATAAAAAGGGATCATGGGAATGAATCATAATTGGGAAATAAAAAGAATTAAAGAAATTTGTGAAATTAAGCCTCCAAAAAATGAAGCACGTATGAAATTAAAGCAAACAGAAAATGTTTCCTTTGTTCCAATGGAAGATTTAGGTATAAACAAAAAATATTTTAATCCTTGTAAGCAAAGAAAGTTAGAAGAAGTAATAAATTCTTATACATATTTTTCTAATAATGATGTTCTTCTAGCCAAAATAACTCCCTGTTTTGAAAATGGAAAATTGGGTATAGCTAAAAATCTTGTCAATGGTATCGGTTTTGGCT
>JBJKSS010000423.1:0-5910 GCA_046703745.1 Spirochaetota bacterium | reverse complement strand
TCTTATGGACAGGATCGCGGACGAAACAACAGCCGTAGAGATGGACGATCTGTTGAAATTCCTTGCAGAAAAAAATCATCCGGCACTGGCAATGGGAGAAATGTTTTAAAAAAAATTTTCGGAGAAGCAAATGAAATACGATGATATAAACGGAAAATACCAGGGTAAGGTGAATGAAATCGACCTTGGTGGTGGAATTAAAACAGGCGGCGAAACCGCGATCGGCTTTGCAAAGTTCGAAGGATCGTTCCCCAACGAACCGCTTGTGGGAATGGAGATAAACGACGTTTATCCGAAAGCATGGCCCGCAGGTCTGGTGGAATCCATCGGCGATGATGCGCTTAAAAGCCCCGCGGAATGGGCGAAAAAATGCGTAAATGAATACAATGCCGACATGATATTCTTCGACATGACAGGCACGCACCAGGACAAGGAGAATATCTCGCCGGAAGATGCAGCGGCAAACATGAACGCTGTGCTTGATGCGGTCAAGGTACCGGTGATGGTGCGCCCCGCGGGAAACTATGACAAGAAAAACAGCGTGATTGCAAAATGCGCCGAGGCCGCAAAACGGCAGGTTATACTCGGCTCTGCTGTCCAGGAAAATTACCGGACAATTGTCGCAGCGGCGCTTGCATCAAACCACCTCCTGATTGCTGAGTCGCCCATTGACGTTAACATCGCAAAGCAGCTTAATATTCTCATAACGCAGATGAACTTCCCGCTGCAAAACGTGATAGTCGATCCGCTGACAGGCGGGCTCGGATACGGCCTGGAATATACTTACTCCGTCATGGAAAGGATCAGACTCCAGACATTCAACGATGACAGGATGATGACGCCTCCTTTTGTCTGCCTTGTCGGACAGGAAACATGGAAGATCAAGGAGATAAAGCTTGACGACGCCGAAATGGGCGATAAAATCAAACGGGCCGTCAACTGGGAAACAACTACTGCGATAAGCCTCATTCTTGCAGGTGCGAATATAGTAGTTGTGCGACATCCTGAAAGTGTCAAAAACATAAAAGAATTCATAAAATCACTTTAAAATTTTTAAGGAGACTTTAAATGGCTTTAACAGGTCTTGAAATATTCAAACTTCTTCCGAATAAAAACTGCGGGGAGTGCAAGGTGCCCACGTGCCTCGCATTCGCAATGAAGCTCGCCGCCAAATCGGTCGAGCCGACAGCATGCCCATATATTTCCGAAAAGGCGATGGAAATACTCGGTGCGAGCCAGTCGCCTCCTATAAAAAAACTCTCGTTCAAGGTTGGCGATCACAATTATGAAATCGGTGCAGAAACCGTAAATTACAGGCACGAGAAGACTTTCTTTAACAAAACGCTCATCGCACTTGAAATAAGCGACAGCTTGCCCGATGAGGAATTCAGAAAAAAATTCGACGAAATAATTTCATATAAATTCGAACGCGTCGGCGAGACGCTTTACCCGGAATGCATCGCACTTTCCTTTGACTCCGGGAATGCGGATAACTTCATCAGCAGGTACAACATCATCAAGGGTGCGGACAAGATCGTTGTGCTTTCAAACATAACGCCGGATGTCCTTAAATCCGTTGCTGCTGTCGAGAATAATCCCGGAAGGTTAATCATAAACTCCGTTTCGTCATCAACAATCGGCGGGTTTGTTGACGTTCCCGGCATAAAAGAGATGAAGCTCGTCGTAGAGTCTTCATCACTTGAAGAATTATTCGACGCCGTACAGCAGGTGGAAAAACTCGGGTTTTCAAATCTCATTCTCAAACTCAAATCCGAAGGAACTTCCGGGCTTTTAAAGAATAACGTAACGCTAAGAAGGCTCGCAATAAATAAAAATTTCAAACCTGCCGGTTATCCGATTTTAACTGAATGCAGCGATGAACTTTTCGGTGCAATAGCGGGCATTTGCAAGTATTCTTCCGTGATTATTCTCAAAAACTTTGACGGCGCAGCCTTGTTCCCCCTGTTAACACTGAGGCAGAACATCTATACCGATCCGCAGAAGCCTCTCCAGATAACCCCTGGCATCTACAATGTCAAGGAGCCGGACAAGGATTCGCCGGTGATTGTAACAACGAATTTTTCGTTGACGTACTTCATTGTTTCAGGCGAGATCGAAAACTCTCCGTATTCTGCAAGGCTTCTCATAACGGATTCCGAAGGCATGTCTGTGCTTACCGCATGGTCGGCAAACAAGTTTTCGCCTGAGCACATCGCAAAGGCCGTTGCAGGTACGAACATTGAATCACAGGTTGCCCACAAAAAACTCATCATTCCCGGCTTTGTTGCCGTGTTGAAGGGCGAGCTCGAAGACAAGCTCAAAGATTGGGAAATAATGGTAGGTCCGCAGGAAGCATCAGACCTGCCGTCATTCCTCAAAGAAGTCTGGTAGTAAAAATCGTGAAGACAGTAACATTCGTAACGGGCGGTTTCAGGAAAGAAGTGTCCGTACCGGACAAATCCAACCTGCTCAGGGTCATTCATGACAACGACCTGTTCATCGATGCACCGTGCGCAGGCAACGGCACATGCGGCAAGTGCGGCGTTGAGATCGACGGCAGGGAAGTTCTTGCGTGCAGGGTGAGCGTTGAGAGCGACATCGCCGTCAGAATACCGGAATACAACAATCTCACCGAAGAAGACACCGATGTTTTCCGGCACATAAAGGAAAAAGACAGTATCGTTCCCGTAATAAAAAGGGTTGTCATTACAATAGATTTGCAATCGAGGGCCAATTACATTTCCGATGTGGAATACATTTCCGGCCTGTTGAAGGAAAAGGGCTTTAATATAAATCCTCCTTCAAAAACAGATATTATCAATAAAATTTCCGCATTCACACATACCGACGGGGTGATAACCGTTTATATTTTTGAAGATGAAATAATCGATCTCACCCGCAGGGCAGGCGCAGGCAATTACGGCCTTGCGATCGACGTGGGAACAACGAGTGTCTCGATAGCGTTGGTCGACATCGAAACCGGCGGCGTAACAGATGCCGTTTCATTCTACAATCCGCAGATCATGTACGGCGCAGATGTGATAAACCGCATTATTTATGCTAATAAAAATGACAACGGCAAAATTTTGAAGACCAGGCTGCTCGATGAAATAAAAGAGAGCATCGGCTTCCTATGTCTTAAGAATAACGTGGCGCATGATGAAATAAAATCCGCCTGCGTTTCGGGCAACACAACGATGATGCATCTGATGCTCGGTGTGAATCCGAAATACATAAGGGAAGAGCCGTTCAGCCCTGTTGTCAGGGTTTTTCCGGTTTTTGATTCTGCGGGAACTATCGATATAATCGAGAACGGCAAAATATTCATCATGCCCTGTGCAAGCAATTACCTCGGCGGCGACCTTACATCCGGCGCTCTCGCGTGCAGAATGAATGAAAGCGAAGGCATCTCCATCCTCCTCGACATCGGCACCAACGGCGAGATTATTGTCGGCAGCAGGGACTGGCTCATGGGATGCGCCTGCTCGGCCGGCCCTGCATTCGAAGGAATGGGCCTGAACTGCGGCACGAGGTACAGGGAAGGCGCGATATACTCGGCAGAATATGCAGCCGGCAAATTTGAATACAAAATTGCGGGTAACGTTAAACCGGCAGGCATAAGCGGCACCGGCATAATAAGCCTCATTAAAATATTATGGGAAAACGGCTACATCGACAACAGGGGCAAATTCACAGAGAAGGTAACGACAATTGTCGGGCACAAGAAGGCGTTTATACTCTTCGATGAAAACGAAACATCAAACAACGGCCCGATTTACATAAATGAAACCGACATCGACAATATCCTCCGTGCAAAAGCGGCTATTTATTCGGGCATAAATTTGATTCTGAAACAGCTCTCGCTTGACCATTCGATGATAGACAAATTTTACATAGCAGGCGGGATCGGCAGCGCCCTCAATCTTGGGAACGCACTGAAGATAGGCCTTTTGCCGCCGGTGGAAAGATCAAAAATAAAATTCGCAGGCAACTCTTCGTTGATCGGCGCTGTTGAATACCTCGTGCTGGAAAGCGCAAGACGCAGTGTTGCAGAAATTTTCGGCAAGCTGACTTACATTGATTTGAGCAGCGAGCCGGCGTACATGGATGAATTCATGGCAGCACTCTTTATTCCGCACACCGATCTTGATCTGTTTAAAAATGTCTGATTGAGAGCCGATTAATCCGCTTTAAAATATGATAAAACGCCTGTCATTCATTCTCAAAGAAAAAAGTCAATAAAAAGAAGAAAAAAGCAGTTGAAAAATTCGAATAATAATTTTAATAATTAATAAAATATTATTTTTAAGGCAAGGTTTTATTCGCAAACTTTTTATTTCAAGGGAGAAATTATGAAACTGAAACTGGCTTTTCTTTTTATCCTGGTTATTAATTATTTTGCTTTTACTGCCGACATGACAGCCGACAATAACGGGCCGGCATTCAACAAGGTTGAAGTAAAGGGAATCGTCTTTCAATGGAGGGTGAACAATGGAATGCTTGATGTTATAGTTTCGGCACCGACAAAAGGATGGATAGGCGTGGGTTTCGATCCGTCATTCATAATGAAGGGAGCGGATTATATTATAGGGTATATTAAAGACAATACAATCTATATGCAGGATAATTACGGAACTGGTCTTGTAAAACATAAACCGGTCGTTGAGCTCGGGGGCACCGATGTAATAACAAATAAAAATGGAAAACAAAAAGATAATATTACTATGCTTTCATTCTCGATCCCTCTGGCTGCAAAAGACAAATATCACAAAAATTTAAAAAAAGGCAAACATAAAATCGTTCTTGCCTATTCAAAAGATGCTGATTTTACATCCGAGCACCAGGTAGCAGCAAGCATAAATATAAACATTGAATAAAATAATTTAAGGAACATCAATTGAAACTTTCATGCCCAGGGTCAAAAGAGATCAAAAGCCCTGTCGCCGAGGAGATCGGATGCATATTCTGCGGATTTGTCAACGAGATATGGTCGGATGAAGCCGAGATAACATGCAAGAAATGCAGCAAAATGGTTTCCCGTGATATAGGCGCCTCGTGCATCATATGGTGCCAGGCCGCAAAGGAATGCGTCGGCGAAGAGAAGTACAACAGGATAATGAAAGACATAAATAATAAGCAATGAGTCGAATTATTTTTTTACATATTTTAATATCCAGTAATATTTTAAATTAATAATTTCAATTTCGCTTCCATAATTATTAAAAGTGTTTTTAAGATCGATTTCATCATAAAAATTTTTTAGAACCTCATATTGAGTATTATCTTTCAGTTTTCTGATTTGATAACTGTTCCCTTCTGAATCAACCCTTGAAATTGGTGTATAATTGCCTTCAACATAAAGGTTGTCCATAAAAACCGCCAATGCATTTTTATTCAACTTTTTATGAACAACTTCAATAAATTGTTCTATCCTTGATTTTGGTATGTGTGAAAACCAGAATCCGGCAAATAAAGAATCATATTTTTCATTTATTTTTTCAAGTTTGTAAGAATCATCACGGATAAAATCAATTTTACAGTTATATTTTTTATCTCTGGCAATTGTTAAAACTTCATTGTTCAAATCTGTTGCGAGAATGTTTTTTGATACTTCAGAAATTGTTTCTGTCCAAAACCCTGTTCCACAAGCGACTTCCAAAACATTTTTATTATTAAAATATTTTTTTAATAATATCTTTGATTCTTTAATGTATTCCTGTCTCTCGGGCTTTAAGTATATATTTTCGTATTCCAGGGCCCTTTTTGCATAATAATTTTCCATTTCATTGTTTTCTGATTTTGTCAATTTTTCCCTCTTAATAATTTAAAACAACGGGATTGCACGTATATTGTCTATAGCCCTTTAGTACTATATTCTGCAAAAAATATCAAGGGGGGGTACATCCGGAG
>JBJKSS010000422.1:0-6030 GCA_046703745.1 Spirochaetota bacterium | reverse complement strand
GTTCAGCACTTACGGGATATGGTGGATAAGGCAGGCTATACTTCTTGCTCTTGCGAATACAGGCAGGATAATAAGGGTGCCAATCCATCTTTTTAACGATATGCAAAAATGCTATCACGCGATCCAGCAGATCGAGGAAAAAAACGGCCGTAAAGCAACCCCGGAAGAAATATCAGAAATCACAGGCATTTCCATTGAAAAGGTCAAGGACATCAATGTCACCATACAGGACATCGGTTCCCTCGATACGCCGATCAATGAGAATCACAGCAAGGCATTCGGCGATTTGATAGAGGATGAAACGACTTCCAGCCCGTTTGACGAGATGATACTCGTGACACTCAAGGATACGATCGAGACGATATTTGCAAAGCTTACAAAGAGGGAAAGGGAAATATTGCAGTTGAGATTCGGCCTGAATCAGGAGACTCCCCATACACTGGAAGAGACAGGTGAGATACTCGGGATAACAAGGGAGCGCGTAAGGCAGATTCAGCAGAAAGCCATCAAGAAGATAAAAAATCTCGGCGCATTGAAGCAGCTCGGAGATTTCAAGGAAAGCTAAAATCAGAGCCTCGCTGCATGATTATTCCTTGACAAGTATTGCCTTTATCCTTCTCACCCCTGCCGAAGAGGACTGCTCTTTCACAATCTTGAATTTGCCCAGCTCGCCGGTGTTTGAAACATGCGGGCCGCCGCAAACTTCTTTTGAAAAATCGCCGATAGTGTAAACCTTGACCTTTGTATTGTATTTTTCGCCGAACAGGGCGATTGCTCCGCTTTTTTTTGCATCTTCGAGGGACATTACATCCATTGTAACATCGAGTTTTTTTGCAATCTGTTCGTTGACGATGTCTTCCACTTTTTTAAGGTCAGCATCGCTGATTTTGTCGGGGTGCGTGAAATCGAACCTCAATCTTTCCACAGTGATATTCGATCCCTTCTGGTTGACATGGTCGCCCAGTACGATTTTTAAGGCCTTGTGGAGGAGATGCGTCGCTGTGTGGAGCCTTGTCGTATCTTCGGAATGATCCGCGAGCCCTCCCTTGAAACTCTGCGTCTGGGCCGATTTGGAAAGCTCCCTGTGCTTTTCAAATTCCCTGTTGAATCCTTCTTCATCAAGGGTGAATCCTTTTTCCCTTGCAATCTCCCTTGTGAATTCCATGGGGAAACCATAAGTATCGTAAAGCTTGAATGCGACCCTGCCAGAAATGTTATTCTGTTTGTTTTCTTCCAGTTTGGTTGTTATTTTTTCAAGTTCATGCATACCCGACTGGATCGTGTCCTCGAATTTCAATTCTTCCTTGTCAAGCTCGGCGTAAATTTTTTTCTCATTCTGCTTTAATTCGGGGTAAAATTTATTCATCAGAACCACAACAACACCGGCGATTTTTGAGAGGAAAGGAGTCTGGATGTTGAGTTTTTTGCCGTATCGTATCGCCCTTCTTATGAGCCTTCTTAAAACATAGCCCGCACCGAGGTTTGAAGGGCTCACTCCCCTTTCATCACCGAGGATGAAAACAGATGCCCTGATGTGATCGGATATTATCCTCATCGCCTTTGTGGTTTCTTCGCTTTCATTGTATTTTTTGCCGGATAGTTCTTCAATTTTGGAGATTATAGGCGTGAAGCTTTCGGTTTCATAGACATTCTTCTTGCCCTGGAGCATCGCGCAGGTTCGTTCGATGCCCATGCCGGTGTCGACGTTTTTTTGATCCAGCGGCGTGTATGTGCCGTCTTCATTCTTGTTGTACTGCATGAAAACATCGTTCCAGATTTCGAAATACTTGCCGCAGCCACAGCCGGGGCCGCATTCTGCAGAGCACCGTGGAATGCCTGTGTCGATGAACATCTCCGTATCGGGACCGCACGGGCCTGTCTTGCCGGCGGGGCCCCACCAATTGTCCTTTTTCGGTTTGTAATGGATGTGCTCCCTGATTATGCCAAGCTCGAGCCAGTAGCCCGCCGACTCTTCATCGCGCGGTGCGTCATTGTCACCTTCAAAAACCGTCACATGGAGGTTGTCGATTGCGAATCCCAGGTGTTTTGTGAGGAATTCAAAGGACATTTGGACCGCTTCCTTTTTGAAATAATCCCCCAACGACCAGTTGCCAAGCATCTCGAAACATGTAAGATGTGACGCGTCTCCAACATCATCGATGTCCCCTGTCCTAATGCACTTCTGCCAATTGACGAGCCTCTTGCCCTCGGGATGATTCTCACCGAGGAGGTATGGAACGAGCGGATGCATGCCCGCTGTTGTAAAAAGCACCGTCGGGTCATTCTCAGGAATGAGCGATGCGGATGGAATGTGCCTGTGTCCGTGGCTCACAAAAAAATCTATATATTTTTTTCTTAATTCCCTGAAATCCAATTTAATCACCTCTAATGAATTGTTAATTAATTTCGTTGTCTTTTACAATAAAATTGTTGTAATAGTACTCGATGCTGTCCACCAGAGAATCCCATGAGGCTTCGACGATGTCCTCGGAAACACCGACCGTGTCCCAGGTCTCATCGCCGTCAGTTGTGGTGATGAATACCCTTACTTTCGCACTTGTGGCCTGGGTCGGATTAAGCACCCTTACCTTGTAATCAATCAGTTTCAATTTTGCCAGGAAAGGATTGGAGGGAAGAAGCGCGTCCCTTATTGCCTTGTCCAGGGTTTCGACCGGGCCTATGCCGGTGCTTGCGCCCATCACTTCCCTTTCAAGGTATCTCATAAAAATTCTCGTGACAGTCTTGCTGTTTTCACAGCCGGACTTGAATGATTCTATATGGTAGTTTTTCAATTCGAAGACAGGCCTGTAAATTTTAAGCACTTTTCTTATTACAAGATCGAAGCTTCCTTCTGCGGCCTCGTATTCATAACCGTCATTTTCAAGTTTTTTCAAAAGCTCTGTAAGCTCTTCCACTTCAGGGGAATTTTTGTCGAAGTCTCCGTATTTTTTGATCTTGCTTGCAATGGTCGATCTGCCGGAAAGCTCCGAGAGAAGTATCCTTCTTTCATTCCCCACGAGCTTCGAATCAACGTGCTCTATGAGGCTCGCATTCTTGAGAATAACATCCGTGTGCTGCCCGGCCTTGTGTGAAAAAGCCGCGGTACCGACATAGGGCTGCCTTTTATCCGGGATAAGGTTTGCGATTTCCGCTACATACCTGGCAAGGAATGTTATTTCCTTCAAGTCGCCGCCGGAGAGAACCTTTTTGTTCATTTTCAGCGCCAGGTTGGGAATTATGGAGCAGAGGTTTGCATTGCCGCATCTTTCGCCCCAGCCGTTTATCGTGCCCTGGATGTGGCTGACACCATAATCAACCGACATCAATGAGCTCGCAACAGCCATGCCCGTATCATTGTGAAGGTGGACGCCGAGTTTTTCAAGACCGTTTTCCCTTACCCTTTTTATTATCTCGATTAATTCGCTGGTTATCATGCCGCCGTTAGTGTCGCAGAGGCAAAGCACATCAGCACCGGCTTCATTCGCCGTTTTTAGAACCTTTATCGCAGCATCGGTGTCATCCTTGAATCCGTCAAAAAAATGCTCGGCATCAAAAACGACTTCCTTGCCCTTGCTTTTCAAAAATTTGACAGAATCGAAAATCATTTCAAGGTTTTCTTCTTCCGTTGTTTTTAAAACATGCTCGACGTGTTTGTTCCATGCCTTGCCGACAATTGTCACAACGGGTGTGTCCGCTTCAAGCAATGCATTGATATGCGCATCCGAACTTGCCTTGCCTCCGGGCCTTCTCGTCGAACCGAATGCGGCAATTTTTGCATTTTTCAATTTTATATTTTTTATTTCTTTAAAAAACATTTCTTCTTTCTGGTTTGCCAGCGGGAAACCGCCTTCGATATAATCAATGCCCAACTCGTCGAGTTTGACTGCAATTTTGATTTTATCATCGAGCGTGTAATTCACTTCCTGGCCCTGCATACCGTCACGCAGTGTTGTATCGTAGATTATTACCCTGTCTTTTTCCATAAGCCTGGTTCCTTGTTAAACGGATTTCTTTGTATATGCCGACCCCGCTGAATATCGTGATCCGCATATACCTTAAAAGCTGGATTTTATAACCGGCAGGATGATTGATTGTTAACCTGCTGATCTTTGTACAAAAATATTGCTTTTACTGTATATAATTTAATAAGATGTTATTGTCAATATAATTGTCTGAAAGCCTATTTGCCTGCGGGCAAAGTGCTTTATGATGTAAATCAGGTAAATTTAAAGCCTTTGTTCATGATAAGATCATAGCAGACATCAACCACTTTCGGATCATAAATTTTGTCCCTGTTTTTCATGATTTCTTCCAGCGCCTTGTCTATGCCAAGGGCGGGCCTGTATGGACGGTACGATGCCATAGCTTCGACCACATCAGCTACGCCGATAATTTTGGCTTCCAGAAGTATATCATCATTTTTTAATCCCTGCGGATAACCCGAACCGTCAATCCGTTCATGATGCTGCAAAACGATTTGTGCAATGGGCCACGGGAAATCAATCGTTCTTAATATGTCATAACCTACCTGCGAATGAGTTTTGAGAATGTTGAATTCATTATCGCTTATCTTGCCGGGTTTGCTTAATATTTCGGCAGGTACATAGATTTTACCTATATCGTGTATGGCACCTGCAAGCCTTACTCCTTCTTTCTGGTCATTGGAAAGGTTCATCAGTTTGGCGATTTCATAAGCCAGGAGGCCTACCCTTTTTTGATGACCGGCTGTGTATGGATCACGGATTTCTGTCGTCTTACCCATGGCCTCGATACTTGCCTCAAGCGCTCTGGTCAATGTTTTGAAGCTTTCGCTTAAGGCCCTTAATGCTTCCTTTCTTCCCGTAATGTCCCTTGTCACTCCCGAAATGCCGGTTATGTTGTTTTTGGAATCAAACATGAATGAAATACGAACCTCGGTCCATATATTGAAATTTTCCTTGTGAATCTGTTCAAGCTCGAGAATTGCATTGTTTAATTCGGGATTTGAAATTTTTGTGCTGCCGGATGAATTATAAAAATCCTTTATTGTATTTTCATAATAATATTTCAGCGCCTTTACCGAGTCAGGGGTAAGCACCTTGAATACTTTTTCATTCAATAATTCCTCGGGCCTGTATCCCAGTAAATTTGTAACAGAATTACTTATATAAATTATATTCAAATCAATGTCTGTCATCCATATCACATCGATGAGGCTCTCGGATAAAAGCCTGTAACTTTCCTCGCTGCGGTATAATGCCTCTTCCGCCTCTTTGAGCTTGTGTTCCTTTTTTATTTCATCGGCCACCCTGGTCACGACTGCGGGCAGGAAATCAAGGAAATTCAAATCCTTTATCAGGTAATCCTTCACGCCGAGCTTCATTAATTCCACTGCTATTTTTATGTCACCGTGGCCCGTTATGATTATGTAATTGACATCGGCATTTTTGCCTTTAAGTATCTCTATTAATTCCGAGGCCTTCATATCAGGCAGTTTATAGTCGAGGACAAGCAATGAAGGCTGGTTGCCCAGTGCCCATTTGATCGCTTCACTGCCGAATTTGACCCCGTCTATTATGACATTGTCCTGTTTCAGGAGGTTCTGTATTAAGACCCTTAATCCGTCATCATCTTCCACTATCAATATTTTGTTGATAAAATTATTCATTATTTCTCCATAATGATATAAAACGCAATCATACCCTCCTGTATTTCAACAAGTCAGTACTTAATTTTTCTATATCCTTTTTCAAATTGAGATTTTCATATTCAAGGTTTTTGACTATTGACAGCAATTCATTGACAGTCAAAAGGTTTTCATCGGCAAGCTCTTCATAGCCTTCTATACGGCTTATCAAGTCATCCGTTGCCTCTTCCAGCAGGATTTCCAGTGAATCATCATAATCGTTTATGTCAAGCAGGAAGTAAGGTATTCGTTTTGCATTTATGATTTTATAAGCCATTCTCACGATGGTTTCATAGGTTTGTGAATTTGGGTGCATCAGTGCAAGAGGCTTTCTCTCCGAAACGGATTCTTCCACGACTTTGTCC
>JBJKSS010000421.1:0-12595 GCA_046703745.1 Spirochaetota bacterium | reverse complement strand
TTCTTAATCTTATTTTCATAAAATTACTCCGGGTACATTAAATGATGGTTTGTTACTTATTCTATTCTGAATCATCTTATTTCCTGCCGAATCCAAAGAAAGATTTTTTTTCTTTTGTATCTTCGCTTGATGATTGATTATTATTCTGTTTTGTTTTGACCGGCTGATCAACTATAACCCTTGATACAGCGTTCCTGTCAAAAGTAATCTCGGTATTTGCATCAACTTTCAGGGTTACTTCATTATCTTTTGTATTGCTGACCTTCCCGTGAACTCCGCCGATAGTGATAACGCGATCGCCTTTTTTGATATTTTTAAGCATGTTTTCCTGGTCTTTTCTCTTTTTTGACTGCGGTCTGATAAACAAAAAATAGTAGAATACTATAAATGCTACTAAAACAGCCGGCAGCATAAATTTGTCTATGCCGGATGACGGTGCAGCCTGACCTGCCAATAACATTGTATTGAATAAATTCATGAAATTTTCCTCACTGCTAGTTATTTTTTTAGAATTGACAAAATATCATTTATACATTTTAAAGTCAAGTATATTATTGCCTGTCAACCTGGCTGGCACGGGTGCAATCCTGTCAAACCCTTATAATAAAAAAACTTAAAAACCGATTAGAATTTAAATTGGTGAATGCTCCAGGCTTTCCCGGCAGTATTCACAAAAAAACAAAGCCATCCCGGCATCCAGGCATGGCTTTGTTTGGATTTTTAAAATTTATTTCTGCAAATGTTCCAGCAAAATATTAAGCATCCTTCTCACCGGTTCTGCGGCACCCCAAAGAAGCTGGTCGCCTGCGGTGAATACGGTAAGGAATGCCGGCCCCATCTGCATTTTCCTTATCCTTCCGACAGGTACCGTCAAGGTGCCGGAAATGGCAGCAGGGGTGAGCTCCTTCAGCGTGTTTTCCCTGACATTGGGCACAACCTTAACCCATTCGTTTGAATTGGCGATCATGTCAATGATGTCGTTTAGAGGAATATCTTTTTTTAATTTTATCGTAAGTCCCTGGCAATGGCTTCTCATCGCTCCTATCCTCACGCACACACCGTCAACCGGCACAGGCGGATCAAGCTCCAGAATTTTGTTGGTTTCTGCATAACCTTTCCATTCTTCCTTTGTCTGCCCGTTTTCGAGTGGAACATCTATCCACGGGATAAGGCTGCCGGCCAATGGAGCACCGAAATTCTCCGTCGGGAATTCGCCGGAATTAAGGGCTGCCGTGACTTTCCTGTCGATCTCCAGTATCTGTGATGCAGGGTCTGCAAGCAGATCTTTGACCGAATTGTTCAGGACTCCCATCTGGGAAACCAGCTCCCTCATGTTCTTTGCTCCGGCACCGGAAGCCGCCTGGTATGTCATTGAAGACAGCCATTCAATGCAATCCGCCCGGAACAAGCCGTTTATCGCCATGAGCATCAAACTAACCGTGCAGTTGCCCCCGATATAGTCCTTTATGCCTGATTTCAGGCCTTTATCTATTACATGGCGGTTCACAGGATCGAGAATAATTATCGATTCCTTTTCCATTCTAAGGGCGGAAGCGGCATCGATCCAATAACCCTTGTAACCGGCCTGCCGTAATTTTGGATAAATTTCCTTCGTATAACTGCCACCCTGGCAGCTCACGAGCACATCCATTTTTTTTAACGAATCTATGTTATTTGCATCTTCAAGCGGCGGTATTGACAAGCCGATTTCCGGCCCCCTGCCCCCTGCCTGCGATGTGGAAAAAAATACCGGCTCATAACCCTTGAAATCCTTTTCTTTAAGCATGCGCTCTATGAGGACGGAGCCTACCATCCCTCTCCAGCCGATGAATCCAACCTTGATCATTCTTTCCTCCATGATCATTCATAATGAATAAAAATTAGTGCAATATACATTTAAATTCAGAAGAATTCAACCATAAATTTTATACTTTTGGCTTGTTGTTGAGGCGGTGGAGGGCGCATCTATAGCTTCCGGTATCCTGGTTATTTTCATGAATTTTCGGGCATGGAGAACTTGCAAGGATTCCCTGACAGAGATAACAAACCGGTACGGGCGAATCGGCTGATAAAACAGGGAAAATTTTTTGAATAACCAAAGTTCCTGATTTCTACTGTTAAGTTACCTTGAACAATGATGAATAATCTAATATTATAATTTACCATGCCATTTATTCAGGAGAAATTCATGAGAATTCATTTTGTTGCCAAACTACTGATCATTCTTACAGCTTTGATTTTCCCGGTGGTTTTTCTTCACTCAAAACAGTCTGATCCGGCAAATCACAAGAAAACCAAACCGGCAATTGTCAAATTTGTCAATACAATAGTCTTCGTAAAGGATATCGAGGCGTCAAAAAGATTTTATTCGGAATTACTGGGGCTAAACATCGTCAAAGAGTATAACACGATGATAATTTTTGAAAACGGTTTTGTCATTCACGAAGCCGGGCCGCTTTATAAGATCATTTTCAAAAAACAGATTGAATCGCCGGATGCAAAACTAGGGAAGGATAATATCGATATTTATTTCGAATGCAGCAACCTTGAAGCACTGTATGACAAACTGGTAAAAAACAAGATAGAATTCATTCATCCGATTGAACAGCAATTCTGGGGGCAAAACGTTATGAGGCTTTATGATCCGGACGGGCACATAGTTGAAATCGGCAAACCCATGAGACTGAAATTCAATTGAGATATACCTTAAAATGATCACGATCCTGATAAAACAATCGAGATCATTTTAAAGATCAATATTTTTATGAATTATGCTTGCAGCCTGAACAGCATGAGCTGTTTCCGCCTGAACCGCCCGATGAGCAGCCTTCAATATATGCTTTTTTCTTTGTAGTGCCCGTGTCACAGTTCCAGATTATACCGAGACCGAGGGCCATGTCCTTTTTAACGGAAATATGCTGGCATTCCGGACATTTCCAGTTGTAGTATCCTTCACATTCTTTGTCATCAACTTCGAATTCTATATTGCAGTCTTTACAATAAAAAAACATTTACGCTCCTTGGAATTTATCATCGAGGAAAAGGTAATAACATTTTTTTCAATATAGTCAAGAAATTTAATGCATATCGCTCGTAAAAAGCACTGGATTGTTCAACGTTTGTCTTCCAACAGTACAATAAGTCCTTTATTCTTAATTTTTTTGGCATAATCCAGGGCGGTTTTATTCTTATCATCGTTATCCATATTTTGCCATGAAGCATAAAGCATGGGAAATTCCCCGTTATTGTCTCTGATATTAACCCCGGCACCGCTCTCTATCAACAAGACAGAAGTTTCCTCATCCCCTTTTTCAAGGGAATACAGTAATGCGCTCCTGCCTGCATTATCGACGGCATTAACATCTGCGCCGCCCTTGATCAGCAGTTTGGCCGACTCAAGACTACTGAAACCCGAATGTCCCATAGAAGCCAGGATCAATGCCGTACTGCCTTCATTGTTCCTTGCATCCACTTTGACCTTCTTTAAAAGCAGGAATTTGACCAGGTCACAATAGTCCCTTGCAGAGGCACACATGAGCGGGCTATCTCCGTAATTATTCCGGCAATCTGGATCGGCCCCTTTTGAAATCAGAATTTTCGCATATTTATTGATGTCTTCCGACTTGTCACCCCATATCGAATCCAGCCCTGTTATCAAACTCAAAAGCGGAGTATTCCCGTTGTTATTCCTTAAGTTGATATCCGCATTATGACCCATCAGGAAACCGATGACATCAGGAAATATCGCCGAGCATGCAACATGAAGCGGAGTGTCCCCGTTTTTGTCACGTGTATTTATATCGATGCCTTCGGAGAGTGATTTTTTTATTCCGTCAATATCCTGATTATAGACCGATTCGAATAATTCTTCTGCACTGGAAAACAGCAGCTGGTTTGCAAGAAATAAAATTATCAATATAACAAATCTTTCCTTCATAATGGCCCTGATTATAAATCAACAGTCAAAAATGTCAAACAATTGTTTGTCATGTTCGCTTCAAATTACCTCATAATGTAACCGTGAATACCAAAGTTTTTTATTTCTGATTTTTTTTTAAACTTGACAGGGTTAAATTTTTAATATATTATATGTGTATTTACACATATAATTTCAGGAATAATACCTTGTCTTTACAATACGCGGTTCTTGGCCTTTTGAATAAACACAATCTTTCCGGATACGATATCATGAAAATATTCGATCATGGTCTTTCTCATTACTGGGCAACCGAACACACACAGATATACAGGATGTTATCCAAACTGAATAAAGAAAAATTAATTGATCATGAAATCAAATATCAGGCAGGCAAACCCGACAAAAAGATATATAAGATAACCGAATCCGGAAGAACGGCTTTTAACAAATGGCTGGAGGAACCTTCATCATTGCCTGAAATAAGGCATTCTCAGCTTCTGCAATTTTCATTTATGGCCGAATTGGATACCGGAAAAATAATCAAATTTCTAAAAGATTATGAGGCGCTCATCTTAATGAAACTAAAAATTTATACTGATCCCAAACATATTAAAAAAGCTAACAGTATTGCATCGGGTAAAAAAGAAAAGGAAATGTGGAAATTGGTGCTGGAGAACGGGATTCTTTATTACAAGAATGAAATAAACTGGATTCACAAGGCAATCAAATATCTGGAAAAACACGAATCTGAAGACAGTTAAAATCGGCATGGAAGGCTTATGACAACATTAATTATTAATGGATTTGACAACAATTTCAAACTGCCCCACATTTCAAAAATTAAAACAGGTGCCGATGCCGAATGCAATGACATTGTCACATTTGAATTGGCAAAGATGAAAATCAACGGCTGTGCCGGCTGTGAAACCTGCATGTTTAAAACTCCCGGATACTGCATCTTTAAAGATGATACAGAAATAATATTAAAGCACTGGCTCAGGGCGGATTTAATATTATTCTTTTTTCCGGTCAAACAGGGATTCATGAATTATCTTACAAAAAAAATAATTGACAGATTGTTCCGGCTGGAATTGCCGTATATCGAATTTGAAAAAGGCCGGTTTACCCACCCGTTAAGATATAAAAAAAGGGTTGATATCGGATTTGTAATAGACATTCCCGATATGAAATACTGGAGCCTGAATCTGGCAAATAACCGGCACATAGGGGATTATTATGGAAAATTTTTATTCCAAAAAAGCTTAGCTGAATATCATAACGGGGTACATAATGAAACTTTGCATATTTAACGGTTCTCCCAGAGCCGAAAAAAGCAACACAGCCAAAATTTTGAATTATTTCGCAGAAGGATTCCTAAAAGAAAATAAAAATAAACTGGAGTATGTATACATCAAAGAAAACAACATCAAGTACTGCATAAAAAAAGCCGGGGAGGCAGAAAACATATTTTTGGCCTTCCCTCTTTATGTAGAGTCGATGCCTGCAAATGTAAAACTGTTTCTTGAACATTTACCCAGGAACAGCAAAAATAAAAAAAATGTTACAGTGTTTATTCAAAGCGGCTTCCCCGAAAGCAGTCAAATGGGGATCATGAAAGAATATTTTAAATTGCTGTTTTTAGATATGGATTATGATTATAACGGAATGATTTTAAAAGGATACGGAAAAAGTGTTGAAATGATGCCCGAAGGCTTTAATAAAAAATGGCTGGAACAAATTTACAAAATTGGTTTTTTATACGGACATAACAGGGAGCTGGATATGAAACTAATAGCAAAATTAGGTAACCCCGAAAGGCTCCAATGGCTGGATTTGATTTTTTATAAATTCCTGAAGATTTCAGGGGTTCTTGATATTTATACTTCTATAATGCTTAAAAAAAATGGAAAAACAAAATCTGAAAGTTATGCAAAACCCCTTTGCAGCAGGGAAGAATAAAATATATTTGAAATTTTAACAGTTATGAACGCCCCAAGGCCGGTTATTAACCCTGCGGAGAACAGGATGTGCGATTATCCACAGGATGAACCCGGTATACACAGGATGCCTGCTTTTGAACCCCGGCCAGAAAAATACCGGCCATGACCATTCTCCGAAAAGGATTATTATTGAATAATAACATCGAAAAATCAATTGAGCTCCGGTATAAATAGGCCGGTTATTGTATTACCCCGTCTTACAGAATTAATATTTTTTAAAACATATACTAAATAATATAAAAAAACTATAAAACATTTGATTTTTTTAAAAAAATTTCATATAAGTTATCTTAATTCTCAAAATGTTTCAACTAATAAAAAAAATGATCATCAGGAGGAATTAAAAATGTATCAGCCTCAAGTCATAGCCGTTGACCCGGAAAAATGCATAAATTGCTACAAATGTATCGGCTCCTGCCCGGTAAAATTCTGCAACAGGGCTACAGGTGATCACATAGAAGCAAATCCGGATCTATGCATCGGCTGTGGGGAATGCCTCAAATCATGCACCCACGGCGCCCGCATTCTTGTCGATGATTTCGATATCTTTTTAAAATCTCTCGAGAACAAAGAAAAAATCATAGCGATTGTGGCCCCTGCCGTGGCGGCAAATTTCCCTGACATGGAACTAAACCTTAACGGCTGGCTCAAATCCGCAGGCATAGAGGCTGTATTCGACGTAAGCTTTGGTGCCGAGTTAACGATAAAAAGCTATCTGGAATATATAAAAGAAAAAAAACCCGGCATGGTTATATCTCAGCCATGCCCGGCAATTGTGTCATTCATAGAAATTTACAGGCCGCAGCTAATCCCTTATCTCGCCCCTGTAGACAGCCCGATGGCGCACACAATGAAAATGATCAAAACTTTTTATCCGCAATTTAAAAATCATAAAATCGCGGTAATATCGCCGTGCATCGCCAAAAAACGCGAATTCCACGAGATCGGCATGGGTGATTTCAACGTCACATTCATAAAGCTTAAAGATCATTTCAATAAAAACAAGATCAACCTGCCTGATTACCCGCAAACGGATTTTGATAACGACCCTGCGGAAAGAGCAGTTGTTTTCTCAACACCGGGCGGGTTGATGAGGACTGCTGTCCGTGATTATCCCGACATTATCAACCTCACAAGAAAAATCGAGGGGCCCCAAATGATGTACAAGTATCTTGCATACCTGGAAAAAGACATAAAAAAAAGTGTCAATCCCCTCCTCCTCGACTGCCTCAACTGTGAAATGGGATGCAACGGCGGCACCGGCACTTATGCACAGTTTGAAACAATCGACGGCGTGGATTACCATGTAGAAAAAAGACGGAAAGCCATGCAGAAAAAATACAAAACCGACAGAGGCAGGATGGCCTCAAACCGGGGAAAAAAAGCGCTGTACAAAATAATAAACAAATATTGGAACAAGGAGCTTTACCAGAGATCATACAGGGACAGGTCGGGTAATTTCAGGGACAACATAATCATTCCGCCGGAAGAAGTAATGAATGACATTTACAGGGAATTACTGAAGAATAAAAAGGAAGACATCCTTAACTGCGGCAGCTGCGGTTACGGCAAATGCGAAAAAATGACAATAGCCATTCACAACAACCTCAACAGGCGTGACAATTGCATTTTCTTTTTAAAGGAAAACGTGGACAACGAAAGACAGGAAAAGGAAAGACTGATACAGGAGCTTGCGAAAAAAGTGGAGACGGTCTCAGATACAGTCAAAATGCTCATAGCAACAATGGAAGAGCTGGCGATACAGATAAACGACCAGTATTTTTCCATAAAAAAAATAATCGAGGAAACCGAGTCGATCATCAAATCGATCCAGAATATCGGCACTTTGACCGAATCCAGAAAAGATTCGTTTGAAAGGCTCGTGGCCATTACGGAAAAAGGCAGTGAAAAAATCACAAGAACAAACGAAATAATCATGGGCATAGCATCCAGTACCGATGACATGATAAAACTTATCAATGTCATGGACAACGTTTCGTCACAGACAAATATGCTGGCGATCAACGCATCTATTGAAGCGGCTCATGCCGGCAACTCCGGCCTGGGTTTTGCCGTTGTTGCAGGAGAAATAAGAAAGCTTGCAGAATCCGCAATAGTAAGCACGGGCCGGATAGGGAAATCGCTCAAGGATACAATAGCCAATATGAAGGAATCCATGGGCCTGAGCAAAACCAGCCAGGAAGCATTCAACGATATAATTAACGAGGTAAGGGAAGTCAACTCGACATTCACCCTTATGCTCAATGACATGAACGCGCTTACGATGAAAAGCTCCTCCATCAGGAGCGACCTTTCAAAACTGTCGGATGAGGCCAATAATGTAAAATCAAGTACCGATGTTATCAGGAGCGAAACCGAGAGCATCATGAGCTCACTTGTGGAAATGATCAGAAACTGAACCACGAATCCCTGTTTTTTATGATGAGCCCCGGGCTGCAAAGATTTTTCTTCGAAATCATGCTTCCATACTATGACGAAAAAATAACCTATGAGATTATCAATGATATTCTCCCGATCTTGTGGAACACATCAACAGGTTGGCAGGGCATTTTATGAAAACTCGACAACGTCGAGATAAAATAAATCAAGCCTGGCACCCAATTGGCATTGCCGGCTCTTTAGTTTAAATTTCAGGGCAAAAGCCTTGAAAACAAAGCCCCGTCCCCAGGGATTTCAACGCTGGCGAGCTTTGAATTAAACATAACCAATGTCTTGTCCTATTTCACAACCGGGAAACCAAATTTTATAAATATATTGTCCCTGTCAACTGTCGGGTTTTGCTTGCCCGAGGTCATGCCGGACACCGATTTTATTACAAGCTTTCTTAATTCATCGACCGGGATTTCTTTTGAATCCGCCGGGGTGGCAGACTCAAGCGTGTTAATAATCGCCCGGGTGAATATACCATTTTTTATCTGGTCGCTTTCATAGGAAAACTCGCCGCCCTTGCATGCAGAGAATACGATTGCGCCGCTTCTTCGCACGAGGTTGTTGTTGATATACCAATCGTTGTCAAAAAGAAGCGCCCTGCTCATCTCCGGTGAAGCGGCGGTTTTGATTTTCAACCCTCTCTTTATTGCACGCGCTTTTAACCCACGGCTGTCGGCCATCGCAAGATATTCTGTCCTGGAGTCGTCGCCAACCTCGCCTGATTCGCAGGTGTCCATGAGGAAGAGCTTGTTCCTCGGCGGGATGCCCTGCAGAATGTCCTCGATAAGATCGAAGTCCACACAGGTTTTCGACATATTGTCCAGGTCTGCGTTGTATGTCAGGTAATAATACGTGGCTTCCGGGTCGCTGTCGTGCACGCCGTGGCCCGCGATAAAAAGAACAAACGTGTCGTCGACTTTTGCATTCTTCAAAAGGTCTTTGGCTTTTTTTATATTATCAACTGTGACATCTTCGTTGGTAAATATCTTTACATAAATGTTATCGAAGTAGCCGTTCATTTTTCCGAAAATATCCCCAAGGTCACGGGCGTCCTTGTCTGCATATTTGAGATTCAGCGAATCGTCTTTGTATTTCGAAATACCGAATCCTATATAGTAAAGGTCTCCCTTGACTTTTGTGCCGTAGTCGGCCATTGTCATTGCCCTGAATGATTCGGCACCCTTCTCGTTGAGGCATGTTATTTCAATTTTGTTTTTTCCGGAAGACAGCTCCACGTTTTCCTTTACAGTCTTGTTGTTGCCGCTGACCGGCTTGCCGTACGAGCCGAATATCGGCACGTCGTTGACATAAATGTTGTATGACTTCAGGTTGTACGCAGTGTCGCTGAGGTTGAATGAGAGCTTGATGAATTTGTCCCTGATTTTCGAGTTTAACAGTTTCACTTCCGGAACATGAAGTTCATTCGAGAGGTCTTCCTCGTTGAAGTTCATTTTCCTCAGGCGCTTTTTGTACTGATAGTAATAATAGTTTATGACATCGTCGCTTTCTGTGCCGAGGCGCTTCAGAATAATATCCGGCCTGTTGTATTTCACCGCAAACTGGTCGACGCTGTAAGCCTCCATATCCTGTACCATTGCAACAAGCTTGCCCCCGTTTTTTGAAGAATCCCAGTAGCCGTCAGGTGTATAGGCGAGCCATTCCTTATTTTCATTTATAAGCGACACCGTAGATGCGTTGGAGAGATTGATCATGTTCACAATGCCGTCCAGCGTGCCGGATGCGAGCATCGTTGCCTGTGGATTTAGTCTGAGGGAATAACCGGTTGATGTAATTCCCTTGATGTCCTTTTGCACTTCATCCCTGAAATTCCTTATCCTCAGCATAGGGATCGTATTTTTCCTGCTGTCAATATCATAAGCGTATTCGACGATCATCTTTTTGTCGATGTCGATATCGCTTGCGCCGCTCATCGTCCTGTTGATATTTATAAGATACACTCCGTTGAGGTTGCAGACTTTTATGCCGGAGTAGGTAGTCCATCCGAAGAGTGTTCCGCTGGAGTTGAACTTCATGTTGACATAAATATCGCTCGAGTTGCTGCCCTGGATGGTGTTGACCAGGCCGTTGTTTATGTCCCAGATTTTAATGAGCCCGTCCATTCCAGCCGAAAGAAGGATCTTCCCGTCCGGGCTTGCAAGTATCTTGGAAATCATCTTGCCTGATTCGTTGTTATGCTCTCCAACCATTCTGATGTAATTGCCATTCAGGCCCCATTGCTCGATGCGGTTTGAGCTCACCTGGATGCTTTTGGATATGTCCGTTTTAAGCTTTACAAAAATTTCGTAAAGATTCGAATGATCGTTTAACTCAAGGTTCAATTTATATTTCTGTGAATTACCGTCATAATTGTAAGCATTCTTGAGGATTTCGGCTTTGGCAGCATCGAGCCTTGCTAGATCATCGTTGAATTCCTTTTCATCTATCTCGAGCGGCAAAACCGTGGACATCGAGACAAAGGTGCCGGTGAAAACAGACTTGCCGTCATTGGCAAAAGCGATCCCGTTGAACAGCCTGTTCATTATGTCGCTTGAGCCTTTGACCGTGATTAATTCTCCTGTTTCAAGGTTGTAGATTTTGAAATACATGTAATTGGTGTATGCGAGATATTTGTTGTCCGGGCTGAAGGCAAGCTCGCAAGTGTTGATGTCTTCACCGTTGTTTATCAGGTGAATGAGTTTTGCCCTGCTGTTCCATATTTTTATGGTTTTATTCATCAGGTTTGCGGTTGCAAACATCGACCCGTCATTGGTGAATGCAATCTTTGCAACACCGCCCGGATTGCCTGTCTGGAGCGTCATCTTGAAATTTGATTCTTCGCCAGCCGTAAGTCCGGCTATAAAAAGCAGCAAAATTAACAGGCCGATTGTTTTTTTGACAAAATCCATATCAGGGCTTCCTTGAAAAAAATTGATATATTTCAAGTATACAGGAGTTTTTTTTTAAGTCAACGGTTATATTTTATTAATATTTTTTAACCAGACTGCCCTGCCATCTTATCTGAATGCCTGTTTCAATGGCAAAATCGTAAATTTTGTAATAGCGGTCATCCCTGTAATCGTATTTGTCATATAAACTTATTTTCAAATCTGTCATTCCTCCTACGGTAAAGCTGAAACCCCTGCTGTATATTCTTCCATAGCCGAGGAAAAGGCTCGGGCCCAAATGAAGTTTTTCATAATCAAAATAATAGTGATACCTTAAATTGTTTAAATAAACTGTCAAATCATACCACACGGCATCTGCAGACTGATAAACATCTGCACCGAATAAAAAATCAATGCCGGCATTCATTCCCAAGTCAAAAATGAAAAATTTTCCGGTATCAATGCTCCCACATTTGAATTCGAGAAGGGTTTTAATGTACAATTCAACCCTCCCTTTTCCTACACTGCGGTCGTTCCCGAAATAATATGTGCTTGTTCCGAGAATATTCGTAAAGCCGATTCCGAAACTGCTCAAAGGATAAAATATGAAACTTGAGGTTAAAAATGTTTCCACGCCAAAGCCGTATTTTAAATCATTATAAGTGTATCCACGCGTTACATATTGGCTGTCGGCAACCTTTACCGACTGTATTATGGTGACCACAGGAGCCATGGATAAATCGTTCAATTCCAGGATTGACATGCCTCCCCCAATGCTGACTTCTGTTGCTTTCGGGATTTTTCCTGAAATCGTGGCGCTTTCATCCTGGGGATGTATTGCCCATTTATAAGCAGCGATTATCAGAATCAATAAAATTGTTTTTTTGATCATTTGAAAGTTTTCCTCCATAAAATGAATCTTGTTTATGGCATTATAAACCCAACTGAATGATTAAACAATCGTACAAAAGTATGATTTAACTCCTTTCATCCTTTTTTTCATCAAAAAACGATTGTATCAATACTGTCATATCTTTGAGTGAAAAAAAGTCGGGGCGGGCAATTATTTTTTGTACAGGAATTGGTAATAAGGAATTCATGTAGGATTGAGAAAATAAATTGCTTTGAAATTTTCAATAAAATTAACCCGATTCGTTAAAATTAAATCCAGTAATTGAAAATTTGTCATTAAATTCCAAAAAATAGAAAAAATCTCCTAACAATTGTTTTTTTACTAAACATTTTTTCCAGGTTTTTATGCTGTTTCCATATTTTTGAACTTTTAACAAATAGAATTTTTTAAAAATTCTTTCCACCCTCTCTACCCTGCCTTTGCTCAA
>JBJKSS010000420.1:0-6286 GCA_046703745.1 Spirochaetota bacterium | reverse complement strand
GACACATAACATCATAAAAGCAAACGGCTCGAAATCGAACGAGATGTTTATCAAATACGAAAAAATGCTGAAGGAAAGCGAGACAAAGCTGCTTAGCATTCAGGATCAGATTGAAAAACGTGCCGGGAAAATCGAAAATTACATCGATAAGAACCAGAAAGAACTTGATGCAGTTTTGCAGAATAAATTCGCAGCTGTAAAGGAAGAACTTCTGAAAAAACAGGATTCTTTCGGCGAGGAAATCAGCGAGATCGAAGACAACCTCAAATTAAGGATTGATGATTTTACCGGCATGATTAATGGGATCATTTCGGGTTCCGTTGAAAAAATGGAAAAGAACGACAGGGAGCTCCAGCTGCTTGATGATTCGATACACGAAAGCAGGGCTGAAATGGAAAAAATCAAATCCGATTATTCCGACAAAATCGGCAAATACGGCGAGGAAATGCAGAAGGAAATCGGCATAATAGCCGAAGGGTTCAAAAGAACCATTGCCGATGGCCTGAATGAATCCGGGGCCGAGATTAATTCTCATAAGGAAAACTTCATCAAATCGATCAATCATCTCAAGGAAGTTTATTCACAGGAAATAAAAAACTGGACACATAACATCATAAAAGCAAACGGCTCGAAATCGAACGAGATGTTTATCAAATATGAAAAAACGTTGAAGGAAAGTGAGACAAAACTGCTTAACATTCATGCCCAGATTGAAAAACGTGCCGGGAAAATCGAAAATTACCTTGACAAAAACGAAAAAGAGCTTGATGCTGCCTTGCAGAATAAATTCGCAGCTGTTAAGGATGAACTCCTGAAAAAGCAGGACTCATTCGGCGACGAAATAGATGAAATTGAAAATAATTTCAAATCAAGGCTGCATGAATTTTCAGAAAAAATGGACATCACTCTTTTTGAACACGGCAACAACGCCGATGAGAAACTCAACAAACTGAACGACAGGGTTGAAGATTTTGCCAGGGTAATAGACGAATCAATGACTGCTATTCATGGCACTGTCGAAAGCAATAAAAACGAGATAACCGAACTGAACAATTCCATTTCACTGTACCAGGCAGAAATTGAAAAGTTGAAAACAAATTATTCAAATGACTTCATAAAATACAACGAAGAGCTCCAAAGGGAAGCATTCGAGGAAATCAACGGCAGGTACCAGACTTACAGGGAAGAATTAAAAAAGATGTTCGAGGATCTCAAGGAAAATTATTCAATCAAGGCCGAAGATGCTAACAAAAAAATCAATGACATTAACGGCAAATTCAGGGACTCTGTTGAAAAATGGCAAGGCAAGGTAAGCGACGTGATCCTCAAGAAAAACAGGGAAATCGAAAGCTTCAAGGACGAAGTGTCTGCCATGATAAAAAACATCGACAACGAAATCGAATTGAAAGAAAAACGGATAATAAAGCTCGATGAAAAAATTGAAAATTATGAAAATGTAATCGACAAATCGCTTGTCAATGCCGAGACAAAAATACAGCTGGGCAAGAATGATATCCAGAATTTCGTTCTTCAGGTCGAAAAAAACATCGAAGGATATTCCAAAAATCTCAAGGAATTAAAGGAAGATGTAAAAGATAATCTTGACAGGATGACCAAAGAACTCGAAATCAAATTCATCAGTGAAATCAAGTCCAGATACCAGGTTAATCAGAAAGAACTGTCCGATCTTGCAGTTGAACTGAGAAATACGATTGATACGAACATCGATGATTCCGACAAGGCAATAAACGAATCAAGAGAAAATTCCATAATCGTGATCAACCAGTTGAAGGAAAACTTCTGCAATGATATAGAAAACTGGACACAAAAAATCATGCAGGACAAAAATGATGAAATTGAAGACTTTAAAAACAAAACTTTGTCAGGCCTGGAAGTATTAAACGATGAAATCAAGTCAAGACTTGAAAAGGCTGATAACAGCTATCAGGAACAACTGGGCGACCTGCAGGACAAGGCTGTTGACATCGAAGCTGCATTCTCCAACAAGGCAAGGGAAATCGAGGACCAGTATTTTAAAAAAGGCGAACAGCTTGTTCTCGAAAACGCCGGCAAGCTTGAAAGCTTCGAGAGAAAATTCGAGGAACTGAAAATCGACATACAGGACTTGAAGGACAGGGTCGATATTGAGGTGAATGAAAAAGTGGAAAACGGCAAGAGGGAAATAAACAACATTTATGACGAAGGCAACGAGCGCATCAGGCAGAAATATGCCTCAATCGAAAGTGAAGCAATTGACAAAATCAATGCATTCAAACGCGACATGCTGGGCATCCAGAACAACAT
Organism: Spirochaetota bacterium; assembly: GCA_046703745.1. GTDB lineage: Bacteria > Spirochaetota > GWE2-31-10 > GWE2-31-10 > JAFGQB01 > CAZHHK01. The sequence goes on along the minus strand of JBJKSS010000420.1, from coordinate 3,982 downwards.
GAAACAGATCGATGACAGGTTCACTGCGAGGTTCCTCGATCATGCCAATAACCTTGATAAAAAAATATCATTCATAGACGATGAGATCAAAAAATTCGAAAAATCCACAAAGATATTCGAGAAAGCGGATTATCTTAAAAACAAACTCGGAGAAGAGATCAAACAGCTAAAGAATGAAATAGCCGATATCAAGAAGGAAAGAGGCGATATTGCAAAAGTCGAAAAAAGGATGATGGTTATAGATACTGTTGCAAACCAGTCTCTCGACAAATTCAGGATAATCCTCGATGAAAAAAAGAAGATCGAAAACATAGAAAGCATTCTCACGGATCTTCAGGAAATTTCCGGAAGTGTCAACGAGAAAATGGAAAACATAAAAAATGCCAAAGTGCTCATTACAAGTGTGGAAGACAAAATCGAAAATGTAAAGGGCAAATTCGATACGCTTTCCAGGCAGCTTGAAATACTCGAGAAGAAGGACGAAATTGTTGCCAGTTCACTCACATCGATCGACGGCATGAAGAGCATGACAGATGAGCTTAACAAAAAATACGATGTGCTCCTAAAGCAGTATGATGACCTTGAATTCAAGAAAGACACATATGAAAAGAGCTTCAAGACATTTGAAAAGGATGCAAACCTGATAACCAAATCAGAAAAGAAAGTTGTTGAAGTAATAGACAAGTTCAAACAGATGGACTCGCTGGTGGAAGACCTTGAAAGCCGCATCGGTGTAATAAATAAATACAGGGAATGGCTCGTCAAGGCTGAAACCCAGATAGTCAATTTGAACCAGGATACCGACAAGAGGATAAAGCTTCTCCAGACTTTATTGTCCGATACATCGGAGAGCCCCGCGATAAAAAGCAAGGTCAAGGATGATTCTTCAAAAAAGGAAACCGTGCTCAAACTTAAAAAACAGGGCTGGACAATCGACGAAATATCCAAGACACTTGATCTTTCGATGGGCGAAGTGGAGTTCATACTCGACCTGGAGCAGACAACGGCCGGGAAGGCAAAAAAATAAAAGCTTACAACAATTGTTAATTGTTAGTATACCCCTTAAGGAGCCTGTCTTTAAAAAAGACAGCTCCTTTTTGTTTAGAAAAAGGTTAATCACCGTATTTTAACACGGGTTGTCTTGCCGCCCTTACATCATCGGTTCGTTTTACCGGGGTTTTATGCGGGGCACTCCTCAATAACTCGGGGTTTTCTTCAGCTTCTTTCAATATTGATAACATTGCCTCGGCGAATTTATCAAGCGTCGCCCTGCTTTCCGTTTCGGTGGGTTCGATCATCAGGCAGTCATGTATAATGAGCGGGAAACTCACCGTCGGAGAATGAAAACCGTAATCCAGAATTCGTTTTGCAAAATCGGATACTGTTATGTTGTTCTTTTTACAAACAGCACTCAGGGATATTACAAACTCGTGCATGATATGATCTCTAGTTGCAATTTCAAAATGCCTGCCCAGTTTTTTACCGAGGTAATTCGCATTGATAAGGGAAACAAGACCGCTCTTCAAAAAACCTTCCCTGCCGAGAGTCTTTATGTAAACCAAAGCCCTTATGATTATGCTGAAATTGGCATAAAACGACCTTATCCTTATGAGGGTGTCCGTTCCCCTTTTTACAAGCTTAAACATTTTATACCTGTCATCGAAAACCGCATCGTCTCCCGGTAAAAAGGGAGCAAGGTGTTTTTTTACTCCCACTGCACCTGCACCGGGGCCCCCTGTGCCATGCGGTGTCGAAAATGTCTTGTGAAGGTTCAAGTGCACGACATCAAAACCCAGGAGGCCAGGTTTGGTTATGCCGAGCAGGGCATTGAGGTTGGCACCGTCATAATATAACTGTATGTCGTGTTCCCTGCATATCTCGACGATCCTGCCGATTTCTTTTTCGAATAATCCAAGCGTGTTGGGATTGGTAAGCATCAGTCCTGCAACATCATCATTGACCTTTGATTTCAAATCATCAAGATCGACGAAATCATCTGCATTCGACCTCACACTCACGGTTTTAAATCCTGCAATGGAAGCCGAAGCGGGATTGGTGCCATGTGCCGAGTCCGGTATAAGAATAACCGACCTTTTTTGCCCCTTTTTAAGGAAATACTCCCTGATGATGTACAAGCCAGTCTGCTCCCCGTGTGCACCTGCGCAGGGGCTTAAGCTCATGTCATCCATGCCCGTGATCTCCATGAGTGTGTCCCTGCATTCCGCAAGAATCTTCAGGTTACCCTGCACCCTTTTTTCATCTGCATAGGGATGAAAATCGAACCTGCCGTCCTTCGCAATTTTTTCATTAATCTTGGGATTGTATTTCATTGTACAACTGCCAAGCGGGTAAAAGCCGGTGTCAACCCCGAAATTTTTGTTGGAAAGATTTATATAGTGTCTTACCGCTTCATTCTCGCTTATGCCTGGCAGGTCCGCACTTTTTCCCCTTTTTAAACCTTTCGGGATCAATGCAAGTGTCTTCTCCCTGTTTTCAGGTTTAAATCCGAAGCATGAGAGAGTATCATTGCTTTTTTCAAAAATAATATCATTATCTTTCATTTTGTATTCTCCGTAAAACAGCGATGAAATCATCCATCTGTCTTTTTGTATTCATCTCGGTTGCACATACGAGGTAATGCCCTTCAAGGCCAACACTCTCAAGGGGCCTGAATGACAGAATGTCCGCTTCCTCAAGCATCTGCCTGATCCTGTCATAGGGAATATCGGTTTGGACTGTAAATTCGTTAAATATTGCCTGCTCATCGAATATACTGAATCCCTCAAGACCGGATATTCATTTCCTGAGGTATACGGCATTCTCAAGATTTTTAAGGGCGCATTCCTCAAGCCCGGTTTTGCCCAGTATCGTAAGATAAACGCCTGCCCTGATTGCGCATAACCCGTGATTTGAACAGATGTTCGAAGTTGCATTCTCACGGCGTATGTGCTGTTCTCTTGTAGACAGGGTCAAAATATAGACGATGCTGCCGTCACGGTCAACGGTTTGACCAGCGATCCTGCCGGGCATTCTTCTCGTCAGCTGCCCGGAGCATGTTATGAAACCAAGGTAAGGGCCGCCGAAGCCGAGGGGCATGCCGAAACTCTGCGCCTCGCCGCATGCTATGTCAACACCGAACTCCGCCGGAGTTTTAAACAGGGCAAGCATCATCGCTTCCTGTATGTTTTGTACAAGTAAACCGCCTGTTGAATGGACAATCTCGGAAACACCGGCAAGATCGAGCACGCTCCCGCAATAGTTAGGGCTTGATACGGCAAAACAGGCATAACCGCCGTTCCATGCCTTTTTAAAATCATTCATATCGAATGAAAACGGAGTTGATTCGTAAATATCAACCTGGATTTCATGGGGATGCATGTAGGTCCTAACGACCTCGAGGTATTCCGGATGTGTATATTTGTCAATGAGGACTTTGTTTTTACCGGTTGACTTCACCGCCATTATGACGCTTTCCGCAAGGGCGGTTGCACCGTCATACATCGAAGCATTGGACACATCGAGGCCCGTCAATTTGGTCATATAAGTCTGGTATTCGAAAATTATTCTCAAGGTGCCCTGCGAAACCTCCGCCTGGTAAGGCGTGTAGGCCGTGTAAAATTCCTGCCTCGAAGTAATCTCGTCAACTGCCGCAGGGATATAATGATTATATGCGCCGGCGCCGGTAAAAACCGCCTTGTACTTCCTGTTCATCATTGCCATTTCATCGAAATACTGTGAAACCTCGAGTTCGGTCAAGCCATCTTCGAGATTGAGGTCTTTGATCCTGTAATCCGGCGGTACCGGATTTCGCAGATCATCGATTTTGTCAATGCCGATGAATTCAAGCATATCATCGATATCTTTTTGTGAATGGGGAAAATAGGTCAAGGTTATCTCCTATAAAAAAATCTGTAAAAAATTATTTGTTTCTTTTGTAAAACGGCAGGCCGGTTATTTTGATGTCCTCTGCCCTGCCCCTGAC
>JBJKSS010000419.1:0-2670 GCA_046703745.1 Spirochaetota bacterium | reverse complement strand
CACGTATTCAATGACGTAAGTATAATGGTGAAGGATTCCGATGAAAGCCGGAATGACAAAATAATTTTCATAGAGCTCGTTCCGGGTTTCAATAAAATCTTCGATGCATTCCTCTGGTCATTCAAATACGGAGTGAGAAATTTTTTGAGCAGGGACGATTACATAGGGTTCAATGCCGGGATCAACAAGAATGCATTCTGCACGCTGAATCACTTCCCCGTTGGCTGGCTTTATTTCTCACAGGAGACCGGCTGGAAATGGGACATCACTTGTACGCCTTTCTTTCCGTTCTATCCACTGTACGGCGCTGCGCAGTCCCGGCTCTATGGTGATGACTTTTATTACATACATGACATCTATACAAATGAAAGGCTCGGGTTCAAGGTGCATCCGGACATCAATATCGGGATTTACTGCGGGGCTTCGGTATTGTTCTATAACCCGATTAAAACCAGGTATGCATTCATTTATGAAAGAACGGGGTTTCCAGCCGGATTGTTTTTGACAATAGATCAGAGGTATTTGACTGAAAAATACATTGCGGGATACAGGCTCGAAATTACCGGCGGTGTAAATCCTGACATAAGCGGCAGGAACATCTATCCGGAAATCGGAATGGATCTGCTTGTAGACATACTGCCATCGGAATGGATTCTCATAAAAAACCGCACAAGGCTTTACAGTCAGGTTTTTAATCATAATGAAATAACAAAATTCGATATAAACGACAATGATAATTACCAGAGGGGTTTTGTAAACCAGGGCCTGCAATACGGCAATTTTTTATTCACAGACAACATCGATATTAAACCCCAGATTTTCAAAATAAACAAGGTTACGCCAAATATTCATTTCGGCCTGACGGCTTTTTATGATCTGTCGCTCATCGCCAATGATTACGATTTTGTCCGAAATAAATACAGCATTTTTCATACTTTCGGCGGGGGCATCTGGGACAGGTTGGGCAGTCCGGTAAATATCATGATATATGTTGAAGGAGGATACACGCTGTTTAACAGCTGGTCCGTATCTTTCGGCATCAAGGACTATTTATGAAATTGTTCTTTTGGAATGGGATCAAATATATTTTATCAAACAAGAGGTGATTTGGAATGAAAAGATTTGTTTTTGTATTAATGATTTCGATGGTTTTATGCCCGGTGTTTTCATTCGATTTGGCATGGATGGACAATGTCAACCAGATGGATACAGGTGCGATTTTAAATGAAATAAAACAGCTTGAGAAATCGCTTAAAGATAATGGCAATGATCCGGAAATACCTGCAAAAATCGCGATCTGCTATCAGGCACTGGCACAAAATGGGCAGAAAACTGCAAGTAAGGCGATTTTATACTTTGAAAAAAGCCTGCATATAAAATACGACCCGTTTTACCAGGCTTATCTTGGCTCCGCTATTACCCTGAAGGCCGGTGAGAAGCATGATTTGAATTTGCTTAACAAGGGCTTTAAGATAATCGACGGGGCCTATGAAAAGGACAAGACAAATGTAAACATCATGATATTGAGGATTTCAAACGCGGTATCAAAGAGCATGCCGGGCTTCGTATTCAGGAACAGGGAGAAAATAATTCTTGGCGATTTCGATGTTCTGGAGGGCATGTTCAAAAATAACACCATAAACGAAAATTTACATGAGAGAGTGGTCTTCTTAAAATCTTTGTATTTCCTGAAAAAGGAAAAACTCAAGGAAGCAATCGCGATCTGGAATGATATTGCTTCGAAATATCCGGGTACGATCTGGGCCTCACGATCCAGAGAAAACCTGGCTGTTTACGATAAAAATTGATTTGTTTGGAGATGAAGAATGAATATGAGTGGCATATTATACAAACTGGATAATGTTTCAAAGACCTATTATCTCAACAAAATTCCTGTGAATGCATTGAGCGGCATTTCATTGGATATACATAAGAATGAAAGTCTTGCTTTCGTCGGGCCTTCAGGAAGCGGCAAGTCAACAATGCTCCACATACTGGGCACGGTGGACCAGCCGACAGAAGGGAAAGTGTGTTTCAAGGATACAGACATGTCGGCGCTGGATGACGGACAATTGTCTCTTATCAGGGCAAGGCAGATCGGTTTTATCTTCCAGAATTTCAACCTCATTCCCATACTCAATGTTTTTGAGAATGTTGAATACCCGCTTCGAATAAGGAATATCAAATTAACCAGAGAGATCAAGGAAAAAATTATATCTTTGATCGAGGATGTTGACCTGAAGGACAAGATCAGGCACAAGCCGGGTGAGTTGTCCGGGGGACAGAGGCAGAGGGTTGCAATAGCAAGGGCGCTGATAATCGATCCGGCTGTAATACTTGCAGACGAGCCGACGGCAAATCTTGATTCCAAAACAGGAGACAAGATACTCGAACTTATAAAAAGCCTTACGGTGAAGTATGGCTCGACGGCGATATTCGCAACCCACGACATGAAGGTTATCAACTTTGTTGATAAAAAAATAAGGATCATTGACGGTGTCATTGATAACATAGAAACAAATTGAAAAGGAGAAACTCATGAAGTTTTCAAGACAAATTTTTATTCTGGCGATAATTGCGGCATTCGTGTTTTCATGCGCTGACAACACAAAATTGATTGAGCGTTTATCGGAACTTAAATCCAGATACCAGGATAACAAGACTGAGGAT
>JBJKSS010000418.1:0-4724 GCA_046703745.1 Spirochaetota bacterium | reverse complement strand
AAGTAAATCCCCAGTTTGCACAGATTGTTCCTCCGTCTGACATGGTTGTACTCGTAACGCTTGAAACCAAAATCGGCGAAGTGGAAGGCATGATGAATTTCTGTATTCCATATATAACTATTGAGCCGGTAATTTCCAAACTGTCCGGGCAGTACTGGTATTCCTCGGTAAGAAAAGGCACCACGAGTGAGAACCTTATGGTCATAAAGGACAGACTCAATACGGTAATGGTTACGATTATCGTGGAGATCGGCAAGATTGAGATAAAGGTAAAGGATGTTTTAGCCTTGAGGTCGGGTGACTATATCAAGCTTGACAGGGTAAAGGTAACGGATAATTTCATGGTTAAAATCGAAGATAAGGATAAATTTGAATGCAGGCCCGGCGTTGTCGGCAGTAAAATGTCGGTACAGATCGTAAAGGTTTTGAAACAGCCGGAGACAAAGGAAATAGAAGAAATACAGGAGGAGGTTGAAGAATGAGTGACGGTTCGTTATCACAGGATGAAATAGATGCTTTATTGCAGGGTACGGATGATCTGTCAACCGATACAGGTTTTGATACAATGAGTCAGCCGAGCGGCAGCAAGGGCGGTGGATCGCGGCTGTCACAGGAGGTAATTTCTTCGCTTCAGAATATTTTAAGTTCTGCGGCAAATAATGAAGGCGAGGCACTGGGAGCAATGGTTGGCAAAACGGTGAGCCTTGCCAACCCCAGGATTGAAATAGTACAGATCAATGATCTTAAAAATCAGCTCCCCGGACAGGTCGTTGAAGTCAAGATGGATTATGAAGTCGGTTTGTCCGGCGAGCACAGCTATATACTGGATACCGATACTGCCCGGATAATCTCGGGTTTGATGATGGGACAGGAAGGCGGCGACCTGACAGAAGCTTCATTGAGTGCAATAAGCGAAGCGATGAATACCATCTCCGGCAATGCCGGAACCACAGTGGGAAATATGATCAAAAAGGAGATTCGCACGGAGCCTCCTGTGGTAAACAAGGTTGACAAATCAAGCCTGAGCCTGTCAGGGGCGCAGTTTGTCAAGGTTGTTTATGATCTTGTAATAGAAAATAACCGCAAAACTCTTACAGAAGTTTTCGGAATAAATGTCGTGAAAGATATAACCGGCAGCATGATGCCGGCCTCAAATGAAATGCCCGCTTACGGCGGCCAGCAGATGTCTTATAATCAGCAGACTATGATGGGGCAGCAGTCAATGGGTATGGGCGCAAAGGGACAAAGGGGGCCTCAGGTGCAGAATGTACAATTTGCCAATTTTAATGACATGGCAGCAGAAAGCCAGGCCGGCAACATCAATCTTTTGATGGATGTTACAATGGACCTGACCGTAGAGTTGGGGCGTACAAAAAAGACCATCAAGTATATTCTCGGCATGGGTGAAGGTACGGTTCTCGAGTTGGACAAGCTGGCCGGTGAGCCCGTTGATATTCTCGTAAACGGCAAGCTCATAGCAAGGGGAGAAGTCGTTGTAATCGATGAAAATTTCGGCGTCAGGGTAACGGAGATTATAAGCCCCGCCGACAGAATACAGGAATTGACGTAGAGACGCATCCCGATCCTATAATCGGGATCGGGACATCTTTGCATGATGATTTTTTGGGAGGGGAATTATCAAGACGAAAATTTTATTTTTAATCATTATTATTTCTTTTAACCTTAGTTTTATTCATTCCCAGGATGCAACGGATGACAAACAGGGCTTGAGCAAATCCGAATATATCGATAAAATCAAATCCACGATGGAAACCGAAAAGCAGAAATCGGAGCAGCCCGGACAAATTGAAAATAAGAAGCAGAACAGGTTTTTCAAAACAGATTATTTTGCCTATCTTAAAATAATCATAGTGCTTGCCCTGGTCATCGGCGTAATTTATTTCATTTCGATGCTGATGAAGAGGGCGCTGAAGCTGAAGAATAAACCGGGCGAAGGTGCGACCATTGTATTGAGCCAGGCGCTTGGCCCGAACAAGTATATCCAGGTTGTAGCAATAGCCGGCAAATATCTTATCCTCGGAGTTACGAATGATTCAATAAATCTGATAGCCGAGGTTACCGATCCGAAGGAAATCGAAAAATTTGAAATAATTCAAAATGAAAAAATGACAAAAGACGGTCATGATTTCATAGACGTCGTTTCGAATTTCGTGAAGAATACCGTGGGCGGGAAAAACAAAAAAAACAAATTCGATTATGAAGTGGATTCGCTTGATTTTTTAAACAAGCAGAAAAACAGGATTAACGGGATAAACAACAAAAAGGACAAGGATGAATAAAACTGCTGATTCATTTTATTAATATTTAATTTTTTTCAATCGGGGGGGAGGGGTTGTTTTGAGAAAATTCATTTTAATCATATCTTTTGCATTTCAAATTTTTACGGTTAATCTCGCGGTGCCGCAGGAGCGGGTGAGGATTCCCATTCCCAATATCAATGTAAATGTCAACGAGGCACATACGCCCAGAGAAGTGGCCCTGTCCCTGCAGATACTTTTCCTTCTGTCGATTTTGACCCTTGCACCTTCAATAGTAATATTAATGACATCATTTTTAAGGATAGCGATAGTTTTCGATTTTATAAAAAAGGCTCTATCCCTTCAGCAGGTGCCGCCAAACCAGGTCATGTTCGGGCTGGCACTTTTTCTGACGCTTTTCATCATGTGGCCGACGCTGCAGAGGATCAATACCGAGGCATTGCAGCCGTTCCTCAATCCGGACAAGGTGCCCGTGGAGAAGCGGCTCACTGTCGACCAGTTTTTCGACAAGGGAATAGCCCCGCTGCGGGACTTCATGTTCAAACAGACCGATCCCAAGTATATCGGGTTTTTCATGAACCTCAGGGGTTTGAATGCGCCCAACGATTATAACGATGTGCCGACTTATGTGCTTATCCCTGCTTTTATCATCAATGAACTCACGATCGGGTTCAAGATAGGCATAATGATATTTATTCCGTTCATAATTATCGATATGGTCATAGCCTCAACGCTCATGGCAATGGGCATGATAATGCTGCCTCCGGTAATGATTTCATTGCCGTTCAAGATTATACTTTTCATACTGGTCGACGGCTGGCAGCTTTTGACCTATGAAATTTTCAGAAGTTTCGGTAGTTAGGAGAACAAAATGGATCAGGTACTTCAACAAATCACCGTGGAATCTATACGAATATCTCTGCTGATTTCACTGCCGCTTTTGGGATTCAGCCTGATTGTCGGCCTTATTATTTCAATCATACAGGCCACAACCAGCATACAGGAACAGACACTGACATTTGTGCCCAAGATAATTGCAATAGTTGTCGCTCTTGTAATTTTCGGGCCTTGGATTGTAGAGACATTAAAGATTTTTACCATACAGCTTTTTAACCTTATACCGAGCATGGCCATACCCATGCCATAGGATTAAAACAAGATAAGCTTTTGCACGTTTGCGGTTGGATTTTATTGAAAGGGGATTTTCGGGTTGGAATACTTTGTGCTGCATTTTCAGAAATTCATGCTTGTATTCGTGAGAATCATGGGAATGTTTCTCGTGGCCCCGATATTTGCATCCGAATCTTTGACGGCGCGCGGGAAATTCGGGCTGATGTTTTTTGTTACCATAGTAATTTTCCCGCTGACACAGAGCTTTGTCCCCAAAATTCCGTCCAACCCCATCGAATTCGCCCTCGTGGCGGCAATCGAGGGGCTGATAGGCGCTATGCTTGGATTTTGCATTGATATGGCGTTTAACGTCTTTCAGCTTGCCGGGCAGTTTTTTACGGTGCAGATGGGGCTCGGTGCCAGCGAGGTTTTCGACCCGTTAAGCGAGATCAGCCTGCCGATCATGGGGCAGTACCTTTACCTGATTGCGATCATGGTCTTTCTCAATCTGAAAGGGCCCGCCCTGATGATACAGAGCATTTACCAGTCGTTTGAGCTTGTAAACTCTGATGCATTCTTAAGCGGTGCGCTGCTCGAGTCCAAGTACGGGCTCGTTGCGCTTTTCGGCAAGATGTTCCTGGTTGCGCTGAAACTTTCGTTCCCCATTGTGGGCGCGCTGCTGATCGTATCGATTGCGATGGGCCTTCTCACAAAAGCTGCCCCGCAGATGAACCTCATGATGGTGGGGTTCCCGGTATCGATAATGATTACATTCATCCTTATGCTGGTCATAATGCCGGCAATGGTTGATTTTTTCCAAAATTACGTTGATGAGATATTCAAGAATGTCTGGTTCTTGATGAGGGATCTTTATGGAAGCGTCAAGCATTGACAGGAAAGTCTGGTGGCTTTCTGACGACATTTTATGCATTCCCCCGAATTACAGGATCAACCTTCAGAGGTTCGCAAGCGCAGAGTCCGAGGGCAGAACCGAAAAGGCAACAGATTATAAAAAGAAAAAGGCGCGTGAGGAAGGAAGGGTCGCCCTGTCAAGGGATCTTCCCGGCGTGCTTATAAGTCTTTTTTGTTTTGTTGCGATTTATTTTACAGGAGAATACATCTATGCCACTTTGAAGGATGTTTTGGTCTTTACCATACAGAATGCGGCAAAAATCGATTTTACGAAGGATGACATTTTTTACGCACTGTTCCTCATGCCGTTCATCAAGATATTCGCGCCGATAGCTGCAATCGCTTTCGTTACGGCTTTTTTGGGGAATTACCTCCAGGTTGGTTTCAAGGTTACGCCAAAGGCCGTAAAGCCCGATTTTAAAA
>JBJKSS010000417.1:0-13081 GCA_046703745.1 Spirochaetota bacterium | reverse complement strand
GTGCACACCCTTATAATTGCGCCTGATTTTCAAACCGTTACAAACATCCAGTCAGAATTGGCGAAAATCGGCAACATCAATTCTGACGGCAGGCCGATCCTGGGGCTCGATGCAAAAAATCTTCTCGATTTGATACTCAACATAAACGACAATTGTGTTTTCATCCCGGCCCATATCTGGACGCCGTGGTTTTCAATCCTTGGCTCAATGTCGGGCTTTGATTCTATCGAGGAATGCTTTGAAGATCTTACAAGCCATATTCACGCAATCGAGACGGGCCTCTCATCCGACCCTTCGATGAACCGTCTCTGTTCGTTCCTCGACCGCTATGCGATAATCTCGAACTCCGATGCGCATTCCCCAGAAAACCTCGGCCGCGAGGCGAATATTTTTGACACAGGGCTTTCGTATAACGAGATGATGTCCGCAATCAGGGCTAATGACAAAAACAGGCTGCTTGGAACAATCGAGTTTTTCCCGCAGGAAGGGAAGTACCATTATGACGGACACAGAAAATGCGGGGTCGTGTTCGATCCCGTTACTACGATTAAAAACAACAACATCTGCCCTGTTTGCGGCAAGAGGCTCACGCTCGGCGTGATGCACAGGGTTGTCGAGCTTGCGGACAGGACGAGCCCTGATGAAGCGCCGGAAGTGAGAAATTTTAATTCTCTCGTGCCGTTAAAAGAAATTTTATCAGAAATACTTGAATCCGGACCTTCATCAAAAAAGGTTAACGTGGCATATTTCGGGCTTTTGAAAAATTTCGGCTCTGAGTTTAACATCCTGATTGATGCATCGGCTGAAGAATTAAAAACGGCAGGCAGCGATCTTCTTGCCGAGGGCATCACAAGAATGCGGGCCGGCAAGGTAATAATCAAAGAGGGCTTTGATGGGGAATACGGAAGGATAAAGGTTTTCAATGAAGGCGAGGCAGCAAACATTAAAAGCGGCAACCTGTTCCAGGTGGAATTCCAGCTTGAAAAACCTGCAAACAAGCCGCATATCGATCATGAAGAATTCAGAGAGCTTAAAAAACAGAAGGCAGCAAAGGATTCCCAGACGGAGGAAAAATTCGTTTATAACGACGGGTTTGCGTTGAATGCTATGCAGCATGAGGCTGTCCTGAACATAAACGGTCCGAGCCTCGTAATAGCTGGGCCTGGCACGGGGAAAACAAAAACTTTGGCGTATAAAATTCTCGAGCTTTTAAACAACGGTGTGAGTCCGGATAATATCCTTGCAATAACCTTTACAAACAATGCCTCAAAGGAGATCACAGAGCGGCTTGAGGTATTGATCGGGGACAGAGCCGAGCACTCCACGCCTGGAGTGCTCGGCAGAGCTGCAACGGAGAGGATCACAGTTGCAACTTTCCATTCATTCGGCCTGAAAATCCTGGCCGAAAACATGAAAAGGGCCGGATTCACGATTATTGATGATGACGAGAAAGAGACCATACTTAAAGAGGCTGCCGCCCTGAAACAGGTTGAAGTAAAAAATGCGATAAATCTCATTTCAAATATAAAGCAGAATCTACTGCCGAATGCACAAACTAATCCGATTTTTCGGGCTTATAACGGATTCCTTGAAAAAAACAGCCTCCTTGATTTTGATGACCTCCTGTATATTCCTGTGAATGCTTTAACTGCAAGCCCCGATTTGTTTGAAGAGATCAAAAATAAATACCAATGGATAATAATCGATGAATACCAGGACATAAATTTTATCCAGTACAGGCTGGTAAGGCTTCTGGCTGACAGGGATGATGCGAACATTACGGCGATAGGCGACCCAAATCAGGCGATTTACGGGTTTCGAGGATCAAGCACGGAGTATATAAACAGTTTTATAGATGATTTTCCAGGCACAAAAATTTTCAGACTGCAAAAAAGCTACCGGTGCACAAACAGCATACTTGACGCAAGCTCGCAGGTTATTAATAACAGGATATTCCTCAAAGGCGTTGACGAGGGGCTTAAGATCAACATCAATGAATACAACACGGAAAACGAGGAGGCGGAATTCACCGCACGTGCAATAGAACAATTGCTGGGGGGCTTAAGGTTTTTTTCGATGGATTCAAAAATTGTTGAGAATGAAGACGAGAGCGGTCTCTCATTGTCCGATGTCGCGGTGCTCTGCAGGACTACGGACCAGTTCGAGCCGCTTGTAAAGGCATTCAATGATCACACCATACCTTTTGAAATAACCGGGAAATCGTCACTTTACAAAACAGAGCCGTTCGTTTCTATAATAACAATCATCAAATTCCTTGCAAATCCTGAAAATGAATTCTTCAAAAAAAATGCCGAAAGGACGAGCGGCTTCAGCAGCGAATTGCATGAATATTACAAATCAAATGGTTTTTACCAAACGCTTCTTCATCTGATCGAATCTTCTTACACAGATCATGGGAACGATCTTGATGCATTCCTCAACCTTGCGAAAGACAACGACATTGGCAAATTCTTGAAAAATATTTCTCTCAATCCGGGGACAGAGCCGCCGTTGTACGGCAGGGAAGCAGTAAGGATAATGACGATGCATGCTTCAAAGGGATTGGAATTCGGCAGTGTCTTCATAACAGGGTGCAACGAAAAATACCTGCCCTACAGTCTATATGAGAATTACAAAACCGATCCTGAAGAGGAGAGGCGCCTACTCTACGTGGCAATGACGCGTGCGAAAAAAATGTTATACATGAGTTATTCAAAAAGCATAAAATTTTTCGGCAAAAAAACCGGCGTTAAGCAGAGCCCGTTTTTGCAGAAGATCAGGAAAGAGATCGTCGAGTTTGAAAAAAGCAAGGCGATCGATAACGGCAAGCCTAAAGATACCCAGATGGAGCTGTTTTAAATTCCTTTAAATATTATTTTCATAAAGGCAGCAAATCGCAAAAACAGAACCATTCGTCCCTCATGACGGTTTCTCCCCGCTCTACCGGAATCTCGTTGTTAAATATCGGCCCTGCATAGACAAACGAATGAAACTCCCCGTTCTCGCCGCATGGATCGACGTTTGAGGGCAGATCGGCCAGCAATGCCCTGTCGTATTTCCTGCCGGCAAAGCTCTTGTCAAGCACCTTTGTGTCAACGCATGTTATTATCGCCTTGAAGCCTTCATCGATAAACCTGTTTGCAAGCAAGAGCGAATCTTTTTTCCAGAGCGGAAAAATTGCATTCATCTGAAGCTTTGAAAGATTGTTCTCCCGGTAGATTCGCAGATCCTCAAGAAAAATGTCGCCGAATGCAGCGAGGCTTGTCCCGTTTATTTTAAATTTGGAAAGCACTTCTTCCACTTTTTTTTCATATTCTTCGTTGGAAGACTTTTTTGAAATCAAGACTTTTTCAAGGGGGAAGCCCAGGGCTGCCGCCTGTTTTTCAAGAAGGCTGCATCTGACACCGTGCATGCTTATCCTGTCATAATCTTCGGTAACCGTGGAGAGCAATGCCTGTACGGAATAATTATCCGATTTTATTATTTCATGCAGGGCAAAGGCACTGTCCTTGCCCCCGCTCCAGCAGAAAAGCAATTTTTCTTTCATGTATAAATCCTAATATTTTTTATTTCTAATTATTCAAAAATTCTACATTATTTATTAAAAATTCTGCTTTACAATGGTTTAATAATTTTAATAACCTTTTAAGTATTTCTTTAAAACTTTTTTGTGATGATACTATTATGCCATAATGAATTTTGCCCACGGATATGTATTTGTTGTGAATTAGAATAAAATCTTTGATGTTAAAAGTAAGAATTGCTCTTTTCTCTGATATGGCAAACTCCATTTGTTCCAGATCGGTTTTGCCTTTTCTTTTTAATTCAACTGTAGATACTGCATCATATCCGATTTTTCGTAATATTATGGCTAATTCCGGAAAAACATCCTCATCCAAAAAAAGTTTAATGCTGTTTTTCATTTTTTTTAATAACTTTTTTCATCCAATATTCCTCATTATTATTTTCTTCAATCTCCTTGTCTATAATTTTTTTATTATCATAATAAAAGGAAATCGCATCATAAACTTCAGATAATTTCAAGTAAGGCAGTTTAATGATTATTTCCTCGGGCAATAAGCCGTCTTTATAATATGTTATAATGGATCTTACTGTCGTTCTTGTTCCAATTATAATGGGACTGTTATTACAAATAGATTTTTTTTTCGTAACATGAGGGTGTTTTACATTTAATAATAGCCTGGACATTGTTAATCCTTATTCATCAGAATAATAAATTATATCACTTTTTATTTTATAATTAAACAAATATTAATATAAAGATCGCCTTTATTCTCATAAAGCCACCTGCATAATTCAAAAAACATCTATACATAGTCTTAAATTTATAATATTCTTTGCCTTCGGAAAGGGCTTATGAAAAAAGGATTATTCGTCACGGCAACTTCAACGGAAATCGGGAAAACAATTGTTGCAAGCATGATCGTTCGCAGGCTTGCCGAAGCCTACAACAGGCTTTTATACTACAAACCTGTGCAGAGCGGCTGCATTATCGATGAATCCGGCAAAATGATTTCTCCGGATTGCAGATTCGTTGAAACTGTTATGAACGGATTACCGGGATTTAAAACATCTTACTCGTACATGTTAAAAAGGCCGGCAAGCCCGCATTACTCCGCAAGATTCGAAGACATCAATATTGAAATAAAAAAAATCTACAGCGATTATAGAAATTTCATGAATGATTTTGACTTCATCGTCACCGAGGGAGCGGGCGGACTGTACGTACCTCTGGATGAAAACGGGAGACTCATGGCGGACATTCCCACAAAGCTCGGCATCAATTCGATCATCGTGGCCAGTGCAGGGCTCGGCACCATAAACCATGTTTCGCTTTCATATAAATTTGCATTGAGCAAGAAAATTAAAACAGCGGCAATAATTCTCATTTCAAGAGAAGAGACACCCGACGATCTTGAAGAAGAAAACGCAAGGATACTGAAAAAACTGTTGAATTTTAAAAATATATACATGATCCCGCCGGTAAAGAGCGCGGATACAGAAAACAATCTGGCCGGCGATATACTTGAAAAGATAAAATTTTTCCCTGATACAGAAACAATCAAAGGCTGGATATATGAATAAATACTGGGAAGAAACAATACAAAAAGACCTCAAAGGGAAAAAAAAGAATAGCCTCTACAGATCATTAAAGCCGATAGAAAAAACCGCTGGCAGGCAAATAATTCTTCACGGGAAAACACTCATTAATTTTTCCAGTAACGATTACCTCGGCCTGACCCAGGACAAGAGGATCACGGAAGCTGGGCACAAGTTTGCCCTGGAATTCGGAAATGGATCAGGCGCCTCGAGGCTCGTCACAGGCACATACAAACCTTACCTTGATATAGAACAAGCCCTCGCCGGTTGGGCAGGGAAACCCTCCGGTCTGGTTTTCAACTCGGGGTATCACGCCAATATTGGGCTTTTGTCCGCCCTTGCTTCGAGGGACACCGTTGTATTCACGGACAGGCTAAACCATGCATCGATCTACGACGGTCTCATCCTCTCAAGGGCCGTTATGGCAAGGTATGCACATAATGACATGGAGGATTTGAAGAATCAACTCTTAAAATACAAGGACCATAAAAAAAAGATACTCATAACAGATTCGGTTTTCAGCATGGACGGGGACAGAGCTCGACTGGAGGAAATCGCAGCGTTGTGCAGGGAAAATAATGTACTTTCAATAGTAGACGAGGCACACAGTTTCGGCTTGTTCGGTAAAAACGGCAACGGCCTTGTGAACGAGCTTGGCATCTCCGATGAAATCGACATAATCATGGGTACGCTTGGAAAAAGCTTCGGGATTTTTGGCGCCTTCGCATTGTCAAGTAAAAATATGATCTACCATTTAATCAACAATTGTAGACCGTTCATTTTTACGACTGCTTTGCCGCCGTTTGTTTTCGGGTGTATCGAAGAGGGGCTTCGGATAATTCAAACGGAAAGCCGGGGCATCAAAGTGTTGTGCCTTGCGGACAAGTTGAGGCGGCTTTTGAATGACGAGGGGATAAACACGCTTGATTCACAAAGCCAGATTATCCCTGTCGTCACTGGTGAAAACGACAGAGCTCTGTCCCTCATGGAGCATCTCAACAGATGCGGTTTCCATGCAGGAGCGATAAGACCGCCAACGGTACCTGAGCACACCTCCAGGGTAAGGCTCTCCGTTTCATTTTTTCACACGGAAGACGACATAAACGGCATTTACGAAGCAGTCAAGACATGGTTTAAAAAGGAAAACGAGCGATGAATGTGATTATCCCCGGTTTTGCGGTTACCGGAGAATTATTCTCTGACTTTTTAAAATTAATTCCCGGCACAAACTTCATTCCCAACGCTTCAAATAAATATGAAGAAACAAAAGCAAGGCTGGATGATCTGTCAGAAACCTATGGTACACTCAACTTATTCGGCTGGTCTTTGGGAAGTCTTTTTGTACTCAAATGGGCAGTTGAAAACCCCGCAAAGGTCAAATCAATCTTTTTGACCGGGGCAACGGCGAGGTTCTGCGAAAAACCGGGATATGAAAACGGAATCATGGAAATTAAATTAAAACAAATGGTAAGGCTCGTCAGGATCAAACCTGCTGCGGTGATGACCGATTTTTATTCTACCATACTCGAAATGACGGCCGACAGGGAAAAATATCTTAATATTCTCATTAAAAACATGCCGGGGACAGAGTCACTTTTAAACGGCCTTGATGAACTTGCAAAAATCGACATGCTGGAGCATGCACAAAACATCGAGCAGCCGGTATTCATCATTCACGGGAAAAACGACTCTATAACGCCGTTAAAAGGCGCCGAACATCTCAACGGTTTGCTGAAAAACTCGACACTTGAAGCCATTGAAGGCGGGCATTCGATTTTCCTTGAAAAACCCGAAACCTGTGCCGCTTCATGGAAGGATTTCCTGTGTACAATCAACTGATGAAAAACAATTTTGACAGTCATGCCTCAAGTTATGACGGTCATTCGCAAATACAAAAGGAAATGGCCGGTACCCTGTTTGGATGCATCAGAAGGGTAAAAGCAAATTATAGTTCTGTTTTCGAAATCGGCTGCGGCACAGGCCATCTTTCGGGCCTCCTCGCAACTTTAAAGCCCGACAAATTATATTTAAATGACATTTCGCACAACATGCTGGCTGTGGTGAAACAGAAAATCCACGGATATGAGAATGAAGCCGAATTCATCGAGAATGATTTTGAGGAATACAAATTTGAAAAAAGCTTTGATCTGATTGCAAGCAATGCGGTGATGCAATGGTTTAAAGACCTCAGTACAAATTTCAAAAAAATTTTTAATGCTCTGGATAAAAACGGAATCTTCGCCTTTTCAATATTTACTGAAGGGACATTCTCCGAGCTCTCCGAATCATTCAGGGAGGCTTATAAGCAAACCGGGCTTCCATATCAAAATCACGTTCTTGATTTTTATTCATCGGACTTTATTCTTGACAAGCTTGAAAAATCAGGCTTAAAGGTTGAATCATTCGAAACCGCTGAATATCAATCATTCTACAACAATGCATTGGATTTTCTTAAGGAATTAAGGTCGATCGGTGCCTCGCATTTCAAAAATGAAAACGTAAAATATCCGGTAATGAAAAAAATGCTTCAAATTTATGAAAATACATACAAAAATTCCCAGAAAAAAATACCGGTATCCTACAGGGCGCTGCACTGTTTTTGCAAAAAAAAGGATCAAACAGCGCACTTGGCATAAAGCACATCGACAATCAGCGGTATGCCTTTGCCGTCATTATTCAGGCCGTTAACCTCATCGATATGCTCTTTTTTGAATGATGAGAGTTCATTTTCGGAGAATCCCTCAAGGCTGCTTCTCATGTTGGTGTTCATGATGATGTTCCACCATTCTTCCGCGTTGTTGAGTGAATACCCGCATTTGTTTTTATAAATATTGATTTTTTTGAATTCGTTCTTTTCAAGGAATGCCCTGAATTTATCCTCTGTGTTTATCTCCATCCATAATGAGGATGAAGGAGAGATGCCGCTTGAAATCAATCTTTGCCCGAATAAACTTCTCTGAGGTTCCATAAACGAAGTGTCGAAATTTGAAAGGAAGAGCTTCCCGTCATTATTTAACAGGGCTTTCATTTTTTGCAGGGCCTCACTCATGTCAGGAAAAAAGAATATCCCGAATGCACAAGTTGCAATATCAAATTTGCGTTTTTCGCTTGAGAATGCATCAAGGTCGGCACAAACGAAATTCACATTATCCATACCGGAAACCTTTTTTTCTGCAACAGCAATCATGTTTTCGGAAATATCCACCCCTGTCACCGAACCTCCGGCAAGTTTTTTCCCGATCCGCAATGGGACATGCCCGGTGCCGGTGCAGATATCAACAATATTTTCATCGCCTTTCAAATCAAGAAGATCAACAAGGAAATCCGCACTTTTTTCAAAAAAACGCAGCTCAGGCAGATCGTAGCCGCTGCTTGCAAGGTTGAATGTATTTTTAACCTTTAACTTGATTTCATTCTCTTCCATATTTTTTTCCTTACCCGTCCCGCTTTGACAGCAGGAACAGATATTTTTATTATATTTTTTTCAAAATTTAGTCAATAAAAAAAGAGCAAGCCTGCTTGACAACAAAGCGGAATATTTCTATAAAACCATTATTATGGAATATGATGAATTAATGAGCCTTGACAAAAAACATATCTGGCACCCGTGTGCCCAGATGAAGGATTATGAGAATTATCCCGCAACCTTTATTGAAAGAGGAGAAGGTGTCTGGCTTTACAAAAAAAACGGAGAAAGGATCCTCGATGCCATATCTTCATGGTGGACAAACCTTTTCGGACATTCCAACCCGTATATAATAAGCAGGATCAAGGGGCAGCTTGACAAACTTGAGCATGTCTTATTTGCGAATTATACTCATGAGCCGGTGATTACACTGTCAAGGCATCTATCCGGATTGTTTGACAACAAGTTAAACAAGGTGTTTTTCACAGACAACGGATCTTCCTGTATCGAGGCAGCGCTGAAAATGTCCTTTCATTACTGGTACAACAGGGGAAATAAAAATAAAACGAAATTTGCTTTCATTTCTGGCGGATATCACGGTGAAACACTTGGAGCATTGTCGGTCGGCGCAATGGATTATTATAAAAAAATCTACCAGCCGCTGCTGCCCCAAACAATTGAGGCTGCCGGGCCCGATTGCTACAGGTGCAGGTTCAATTTAAACCGCGAAACATGCAATGCCGAATGTTTTGAAGAAACATTAAAAAGCATTGAAAAAAACCATGAAGAGCTTGCCTGTTTCATAATAGAGCCCGTGGTACAGGGTGCAGCAGGAATGAAAATATACTCGTCTGTATTCCTGAAAAAATTAAGCGAGGTTTGCCGGTATTATGAAATTCATCTTATTTGTGATGAAATAGCAAGCGGATTCGGCAGGACCGGCAGGATGATGGCCAGCCATCATGCCGATATAATTCCCGACATCGCCGTTGTATCAAAAGGGGTCACAAGCGGTTATCTTCCCCTTGCGGCACTGCTTACAAATGAAGAGATATTTGATGCATTCTACGCTCCCTATGAAGAATTAAAGGCGTTCGTTCATTCCCATACCTATGCAGGTAATCCTCTGGCCTGTGAGGCGGGATGTGCCTCGTTTGAGCTGTTTAAAGAACTCGATATACTTGAAAAAAACATTGAAACCGGGGATTATATTCGTCAAAAAACCCTGCCTTTGCTTGAACATAAAAATGTCGGTGAAATAAGGTCTATCGGCATGATAACAGCAGTCGAACTCGTTAAGGACAAAAAATCCAAAGAGCCGCTTGACTGGAAAGAGCGTATCGGTCATAAAATTTACCGAACAGCAGAAAAAAACGGGGTATTGTTGAGAAATATAGGTGATGTCATTTATTTTATCCCGCCTTATGTCATAACAAGAGAAGAAATAGACTTTATGACGGACACTGCGATTAATTCCTTGAATGCAGTCTTAAATTAATTTTTATAATTCCTTATAATGTTTGACAAGCCGAAACCTGTTCATATATAATTAATTGACAAGAAATTTATAAATAATTTTTCCGGGAATTTAAATGAATGATTTGAGCAGTGTATATAAAATTATGGTTGTTGATGATGATAAAGAGCTGAATATTTTAATCAGAAATATTCTTGGCAAGGAAGGATATAAGGTTCATACGACAGAATCCGGAACCGAAGCCTTGAATATTATAAAAAAAGACAGGGATTTTTTGGTATTGCTGGATTACAAACTTCCCGATATGGATGCATTTGAGTTTATCCGGCAGGTATCGGATGAGAAATTCAGTGTTCCCGTTGTTATTATGACAGGAGTTGATGATCTGAGGGTTGCTGTAAATATAATGAAAGCCGGGGCAAGGGATTATCTTGTCAAGGATATTAATTTTCTTGATATCCTGCTGCCAGTTATAAATAAAATAATCCATGACATAGAAAATGAAAACAAATTGCTGAAAACAGAAAAAACGCTTGAGGATTCAGAAAAAAAAATTGTTGACCTTATGGAAGCGGTGCCCATTGGAATTCTGATAACGGATTTGAAGGGCAGGGCCCTGGGAATGAATTCAAAAATACTTGAAATTTTCAAATTTGATTCCAAGGAGGAAGCCTTTGAAGCAAATTCAATACAACATTATGTTGATATTAATGACAGGATAAAATATCTGGAAAATTTGAAAGCCGGCAATACGGCAAGCTTTGAGGGCAGGCTTAAAAGGAAGGACGGCTCCGTTATATGGGCACTGATTAATTCAATAATAAGGAAAAATGAAAATGGGGAAGCCGAGTTTATAAGTTCAATTCAGGATATAACAGCCAAAAAAAAGGAAGAGGAAGATGCGCGGCTCAAGGAGCTTCAATTGTTACAGACAGAAAAAATGGCTTCGATCGGAATATTGTTGTCCGGCATAGTCCATGAAATAAACAACCCCAATAATTATATATTATTGAATTCAAATATTATAAAGGATTTTTTTATTGAAATAGAGCCTGTTATCGAGTCTTATTATAAAAAAGACAATGGCAGGACTTTATATGGCCTTCAATACGATGAATTCATAGCCGAAATAAAGAAAATAATCGATGGCTTGATTGAAGGATCAAATAAAATTCAAAATATAATTCAAAATATAAAGGAATTCATCAAGCCGGATCTCGGGAGACTTGATAACGCCATTGATATAAATAAAATAATCGAATCCTCAATTACAATAACAAACAACATTATTAAAAAATCAACCAACAAATTCATCGTAGACTATGAAGCCGACTTGCCGCTGATATCCGGCAACACACAGCAGCTGGAACAGGTTATAATAAATCTCATTGTAAATTCCTGCGAATCATTGAACGGCAGGGATAAAATGATAAAAATTACAACGGCGTTAAACAAGAATAAAAATTCAATAATAGTTAATGTTATTGATGAAGGAGTGGGTATTCCGGTTAAAAATTTGAATAAAATTACAGAGCCGTTCTTTACTACAAAGTCGGACAGGGGGGGCACGGGCCTCGGATTATCGATTTCCTATAACATTATCAAAAAATTCAACGGTGATCTGACATTTACTTCCGAGCCTGGCAAGGGCACTACGGCAACGATTATTTTGCCGATCAATAAGTAAGGGAAGCCATTAAATGAATGAAACATTATTTCCAAAAAAACCGGTATTAATCATAGATGATGAAATGGAATTTTTGAATTCTGCCGGTCTTTTGCTTAAGATGAACGGAATCAACAATGTAATTCTATGCAGTGAAGCAAAAGAAGTAATAAATATTATTAAAAAAAATAATTGTTCAGCGGTTATTCTTGACCTGATAATGCCGGAAATCTCCGGATTTGATCTGTTAAAAATGATTATTGCAGAATATCCGGAAATGCCTGTTGTAATATTAACAGGCGAGGTCAGCATAGAAAATGCCGTTGAATGCATAAAAATCGGCGCTTATGACTATATGGTTAAGCCGGTTGACAAGGAACGGCTTCTGACTATTATAAGGAACATTATCAAACTGGATGAAATCAAAAACGAAAATTTATTATTAAAAGCCGAGTTAATATCCGAAAATGGGAGAATCAATGATGAATTCGGATCAATTATTACAGGCAATCAAAAAATGTATTCTATTTTTCATTACGCCAGGGCAATAGCAGGGACGGATCTGCCTGTTTTGATTACAGGTGAAACCGGCACAGGCAAGGAACTTTTGGCCAGGGCAATTCACAATGTAAGCGGCAGGAAAGGTTCGTTTGTCGCAATAAACATAGCAGGCCTGGATGATTCTATTTTGATGGATACCCTTTTTGGGCATAAAAAAGGAAGTTTTACCGGGTCAATAGAAGACAGAAAAGGGTTAATGGAAAAAGCAAATGGAGGTACTCTTTTCCTTGATGAAATAGGGGATTTAAATTTGAATTCCCAGATCAAATTGCTCAGGGTGCTTCAGGAAAGGAAATATTATCCAATAGGGTCAGACAGGGAAGAATATGCAGATGCGAGGTTTATTTTTGCGACAAATCAGGATATAGAGAAGCTTTTATCCGAAAATAAATTGCGCAAGGATTTTTATTACAGGCTTCAATCCCACCGTATACATTTGCCTCCTTTAAGGGAAAGGCCGGATGACATTCGATCATTGGTTGATCATTTCGTTGATAAGGCAAGTAAAAATTTGGGGAAACCAAGGCCGGCATATTCCGGCAAATTAATCAAATTCCTTCAAAATTATTCTTTCCCGGGCAATATCAGGGAGCTCGAGGGAATAATTAATGATGCTGTCAGTCAAAATTTTTATGAAGATGAAAATAATTTTATGAAAATTTTGGAGGGGAAACTCAATATTAAGCCAGGCAATGGAAAAGTTATATATAGAAAAAATAAAAATTTTACTTTAAAACAAATTGAAAACATCTGGATTAACAAAGCCTTAAAAAAAGCAAACGGCAACCAGACAATAGCATCAAAACTTTTGGGAATATCCCGGAGAGCCTTGAATAACAGGTTATCACGC
>JBJKSS010000416.1:0-9604 GCA_046703745.1 Spirochaetota bacterium | reverse complement strand
TTGTTGATTTTGAATTCATTCAATAAATCGTTCAATTCCTCGAAATTTTTTATCGTGTAGCTGTTTATTGTGGCTCTTGTCCATTTTTCCTCGTTTAACAGTTTTTCCAGCCTGTCAATAAGTTTTTCATTAATATCACTCATCTTTGTATCCTTATATTGTAAATACTCATTGCGCCGCCCTGTTTTTGAAAATATTGTAAACGGGCAGTGAAATGTTTTTTATTTTTTCTTCCAGCTCTTCAGTTTCATTTTTATCTTTTTTGTAATAACTGAAATAATCATAAAGCCAGAGGTAATGATTTATCAGTTTTGATTTTGTTATATTATCCCTCTTGTCCTTGTAATTATTCTCAAGTTTTATGATATCATTCCGCAGCTTATTCAGTTCGACAGCGAGGAGTTCCCTCGAAGCGTCGAATATTTTGAATATCCTGCCGTACACTGGTATCCAGTAAGGCACTTCCTTTTCTTCAATTCCCAGCTCTTTTATTATCGACAGTATGTCGTTTATATAGCCAGATTCCAGCAGCAGCAAATTTATACCGGCCGGATCCCTGAAAAAGGCCTCCCTGAAGAGAAGTTTTGCCTTTTTATCATCATTCAAAAGTGCATAACAATCCGCAAGCTGAGAGATTATGTTTGCATTCTCACTGAAAAATGACAATGCTTCCTTCAACAGTCTGATAGAATTGCCGAAATCCCCGATTTTTTTATAGGCAACTCCCAGCATAATGTATAAATCCGGAGATATGTTTTCTGTGATCCCGTCATTGTCCGTAATCAAATCAATGATCAAATTAAAAACATAAAATCCTATATTGTTTTTTATGTTCAGGTCAAGCCTGTTTATTGAATTAAAAAAATCTTCAAATTTTATCCATTCATTATAAAAATACCTGGCTTTTTCCAGGGAATCTTTATCGGAATCATTCAGGAAATTCAGCCTGTTTTCCCAGTACCGGGTGCATTTTATGCCTGATTCTGCAACGAAATTTGTGTAATCGCCGGTAAAAAGTTTTTCAAACAGTTCCCTTGCTTCCCTGATTTTCCCATTCTTCAATAACTCCAAAGAGTGATTGCATTCATGATTATTGTTATAGTTTCCTTTATTATCATTCCTTGAATTCATAATCATTTTAGGGATTTTAAATTTTAAAAGTAAAAGTAAAAAATTATAATCTAAGCCGATCTAAAAATTTACCTTTAATAATTTTTTATACACAAACAATTACAGAATTGTCACATTTTATCATTTATTCAGGGATTGTCAATGAATTTTATCCATAAATTCCCACGTTTGAGGGGGAGGACGATTTTCAGGGGAGTCCGGGACTACTTTTACGGGCATAAAGCAAATGTTTAGAATTTTGGCTCTTTGATTGTAAAATTGGTGCGGGATATATTGCGGCCATTTTCGTCCGTTTACCGTCCAGGTTCAACGGATATTTTTGTTTGACATTTTGAAGTCCATTATATTATAATAAAAAAGCGGGAGGGGTTAAAAATGTCAAAGCATCTTATTCAAAAAAATTACGCTTTCATAAAACGCCTTCCGGACTGGGCAAAAAAATTCGCTGTAAAATATTGTTCGAATACGGCCAGCACATATATTTTCCATGGTAATATCAGGGATTTTCTGGCTCAGCGTACAGAGGAAAACAAATTCAAATTCGTTGAGATACAGGATTACATTGCAGATGTATTGTTCGGCTACAAGGGAAGGATAGTGTGCTTTGACAGGTCTTCCGGCCTTACTTTTGTCGAAAATCCGTTCGGCCAGGGAACAGCTTACAAAACAGAGGATGATTATATCAGGACAATGACCGGTACCGTCGGAAAATTCAACAGGGAAGAAAAAACAGGCCGGCTTTTCAGCAAAAAAATCACCAATACATTTGAACTCGTGGAAAAATATTTTTATAAAAAGATACAGCAAAAGGAACGAGTCGTATTTATAATTGACTATGCCGAGACTATCGTTCCTGCGAACAGCGGCAGTTCGTATTCCGAAGAAGACAGGTACAGCTTTGTCACGTTGAAACGGTGGGCATACAATCCGCTTTTCATTCACAAGGATGTTACCATTATCCTTCTTACCGAAAATTTGGGAGAATTAAACCAGAGCCTCGTGAAATGTCCGAATATAATCAATATCCATGTCCCGATACCGGATGAAAAGACGCGCGAAATGTTCCTTGAGTTCAACAATGAAGAGGGCAGGCTGTTCCTCGAGGAAAATCTAAACTGCTCAACCATTGCCAAAATTACCGGCGGCCTGAACCTTGTCAACATTAACCAGATCATAGCCGAAAGCTATCAGGAAAAAAAGAATATCTCCATGGATTACCTGAAAAGCAGGAAGAAGGAGCTCATTGAGGCCGAATCCGCAGGCATGCTTGAAATAATAGAGTCAGGATTCAACCTTGATAATGTAAGCGGCCACAATTTTGTCAAGGATGAACTTAGGAAAACATCCGAAAACATTAAAAGGGGCCGGCTGGATGTACTGCCCATGGGATATCTGATATCCGGGCCCGTAGGCACGGGAAAATCATTTCTCGTTTTATGCTTTACAGGAGAGATCGGGATACCGGTTGTGCGCATGTTGAATTTCAGGTCAAAATATGTTGGTACTACCGAAAGCAATATGGAAAAAATCCTCGATATGCTTAAAGCCATGTCTCCGGTTGCCGTTATGATAGACGAGGCTGATGCAATGCTCGGCGACAGGAACAGCGAAGGGGACAGTGGCACTTCCAACAGGGTTTTCGCCCAGATTTCGTCATTCATGGGGAACACCGAATACAGGGGAAGGATCATCTGGTTTTTGATAACATGCAGGCCCGATCTTCTGCCCATAGACTTGAAGCGCCAGGGCCGGTGCGAGGAGCATTTCTCTCTCTTTTATCCTGAAACCGACAGGGAAAGGGAAGACATATTTTACAAGATGATCAATAAACTGAAAATCAAAACCGGTGTCAAATACGCAGATATTATATTTAAAAAGCAGAATTACAATTATTCAGGAGCCGATATCGAGGCCATCCTCGTAAGGGCCAAAAGTCTTGCCGTATCCGGCGGTTATGACATGATAACGAGGGAACATATCAACGATGCTATAAAAAATTTCATTCCGGCAGTTTATCCTTATGAGATCGAACTTCAAAACATGGTTTCGGTGCTGGAATGCACCCATGCGGCAATGATACCCGAAAGGTACAGGACGCTGCCAAAAATAAAAATTGCAGAAAACATCAAACAGATAAAAATGATACTCAATGAGCTTAAATAAAAAAGTTGTATAAAAATGTAATGGATTTCCGAGTTTTGGTTGATTAATATTAATAACCATTATTTTCAGGAGGTCCTTCATGAAAAGATTTTCATTTATATTAATTTTTGTTCTCTGGCTGTTTTCCTGCGATTCGGAAGTAAAAAAAGAGCTCGTGATAAAACCCTTCGATGTGAGTTTGAAATTAAGGGATTTCCCCGAGCAGCGTTCCGACGTTTATCACGTTTTTTTGAAAAATGTTGACACAAACGATTCATCCGGCACCGATATTTTCATGCCGGATAACAGAATCGCCATCCGGCTGTATCCCGGGGTTTACAATATTTACTGTTACGGGCTCGTTGACAAGACCCAAACATCCAAAAAAGTTTTTTCATACAGAATTTTAAAAAATATAGGGATATATGAAAGCCAGGAATTGAACATCGACCTGTCAACGCTGGTGCCGGATTTTTCAATTTCAGGGCAGACGCAGGGGTATTTACTGAAAGTCTTCATGAATGAAATTTATGATATTTTTTCAGTTTCATCCCTTTCTGTCAAACAGGGGACGGGGAGGGCAGTGAGCATTGATTATCAACTTGACAAGGAAAATTTGTTTTATTATTCCCCGATTGAATTAATCAAAAGCGGCAGCTGGTTCATGAATATAAGTTACAGTCTCAAGTCCAAAGTTGACGATAAAGTTTTAAAAAGGGATAACATCAATATCAGTACGAGCAATTTTACAGACATTTACCTGGGAGATTTTCAGTAAACGATTTCATTCCTGCCCTTGTCTATCGCCCTCTTCAGATTGTCCTCTGCCTCTTTTACAAGGCTCAACGGATGAATGTTCCTGCCTGATTTAAAGGCAGCGCCGCAGGTATATGAAAGAGCAATGTTGCCGTATTCGGGGGAAACATCGTAAAGCTGAAGATCGACATCGTTCATCCATTTTTCAATTTTTAAAACAAGATCATTTTTATCAGGGTTTTCGGATATTATGAAGAATAACAGATCGTCATAAGTGAAGATCATCTCCCTTGTGAATATCTCTATCAGCCTTTCCCTTATATTGTGATTCAATTTTTCCAGCCATTCCTTTTTTAAACCGGATTTTATTTTGTCCCTGCCGTCCGCTTCAATGAGGGTTACGCTTGTTTCGGCTCCCTTGTCAAGTTTTGATTCCACAACGGAAATGATCCTTTCAAGCTCATTATATTTTAAAAAGATGTTTTTTGTTTTGTCAGAGAAAATAAATTTTAGGAAATAAAGCACATCGGCTATAAAAAATTTGTTTTCCTTGTTCCATTCAAAATACAGGTACCCATAGATGTTGTCGGCACTATACGGGAACAGTGGAATGAATGCCGGCCCTTTCTGATTACCGTCAAGAGGTATTTTTATTTTTGATTCGTCCAGCGTATCCCCTGAAACCGCATCAATATAGATGTTGTTCTGTCTGATGTATATTTTGGGATTTTTCCATCCGAAAAAGCCGCATGAAAATTCAAGCGAATCTGCTATGAAAGTCGAAGGGGTCACTGCGATCCGGATAAGGCCGTTGATTTTGTCAAGCGGGAAATTGTTCCTGAAATCATCCGAAATTTTGAAGTTTTTCTGCCATAATTCCCTGTACCCGTACAGTACTTCATCCATTGTTCCTTCAGCGGGCACGGCGTGATCTTCTGCAGCATCATGGAATTCATGAATATCCGGCTCCGGGAGAGGTGTACCGGCAAACATCAGCTCTATGACGGTCAGGAAAATCAAATATATGAGTATTAAAAATAGCAATGCAAGAATTATATATTTAATGACATAGTCAATATTGTACTTGTTGATCCACATTATATACTGCCTGCCGTTTATGGTATACGGCGTATTTCCCGGGAACACTTCATAAGCAGGGGAGTTTTTGTAGACAGCATTGAACCATCCGGTTAATTCGTTTTCCTTGAGATATTTATCGTTGTAGAATACAGGCAGCCAGTCCCTGTCTTTTTCCTTTACCCACAAGGCATAAAAAAAATCATTTGATACGCTATTAAGCAATTTTTCATTCAAATCCGAAGATTTCAGATTGTTGTCTATCCTGATGATGATGTTCTTAGCCTCATCGAATTTTGCCTTTTTTATTTCCGGCACCTGGAGACAAAAAATGAAAAATAGGGAAAGAATTATGAAAACTACACTGACACAAATTTTAATAATTGTTTTTATATTCATCCTGGTTCCTGTAATTCAAACAATAAATACTTAATTTTTCATATATAAAAATGTAGTACCTAAAATAAATTTAATATGTTAAATTTATCCCGAATATATGAAAAGAGCCGCAGCAGTTATCCTGACGATTTTGTTAGCACATTATGCATTCCCAAGCATAAAACTTAAAGATTACAATCAGGAACTTTCGCTTCCTTCTTACCTTGACACTTCAACGGATACCGGCAAAAAAGGGACCCTTTATACTTTTAAAATCGGCAAAATCGACGGGGATATTAACTTAT
The DNA here is from genome assembly GCA_046703745.1 of Spirochaetota bacterium. Taxonomy (GTDB): domain Bacteria; phylum Spirochaetota; class GWE2-31-10; order GWE2-31-10; family JAFGQB01; genus CAZHHK01. The sequence goes on along the minus strand of JBJKSS010000416.1, from coordinate 3,815 downwards.
TTGGTTACTGGAACATAAAATTGGGATACGGCGCAGGCTTTACCTCGTACCCTGACATATCATGGATATTGACCAATCCCGGGATGACGGAAGGCATAATCTTTGAACAAAGCCGCCTTCTTTCCCTTGACTGGAAAACGGATTCGGGAATATTCCTTCATCTTTTTTTCAACGATGATCCTGATGATACCGAATACTCCTTCAGATACTATGTAGGAAGTTTTTTTAACAGCCTCTATATTACCAATAAACCGCCTGAAATCAAGATAAATCCATACAGGTCGATTAAAGGCGGCAGGGCCCAGGATATAAACTTCGGCTTTGATTACGGCAATAATATCTACAAGGGCAGGTTCGATTTGCAGTTTGATTCCGTAAAACCGATGATAGACAGGTTCAAAGGGGGGAAAAGGGAAGTCGATACGCGTTTGATTTCAAGCCAGTTTGAAAGGGGCATTTATTACTATCTTCCGGACAAAAATATCACCGATTCATTTGAGGTATATGTCAGCGATCCTAAGGGTGATTATTTCAAGGATTCCAGCCTTACCGACAAATATAAAAAATTGACCATAAACACAGATTATATACTTGACAACCAGAACGGTACCATAAAATTCAGGGATTCGGTTTTTCAAAAAACAGTGCTTGTATATTACAGAGCGAATGCCGGAGGCGGAGTATATGATGTCGGCGATGTAAGGTGCGGACGCAAGGGGCTTCACGGGATAGCGGATTTCGACAGGGGGTTATACCCGGGGTATTTTGCACGGCATGACGGCAAATATTATCTGATACTGGCTTACAATAATTATTTCAGCGATTTTGAAGAAAAGAATTCCTACAGGATCGCAAAACCCGACACAAAAGCCAGCCAGTTCAATGTAACGGTTTTAAATGACAAGAACATAAGACAGGGCGGGTACAATATAACCTATGATGAATATACGGGATGTGTTAGGATCACGGGATCGGATGTCAAGGGCGATACGAATAATATTTATCCTTTTTATAATAATCTTGGCGACAATGCCGAAAAATTTTATCTTATTTTTTCTTCTCCGGGTTCGAACCTTTCAAAAAATTATATTGAATATTCATGTCTCCTGGCCCAGGCTGATTTAAAACTAACGGCAAAGCCCGTTCAAAACAGCATAACTGTTTATCTTAATTCAGTCTTGCTTGGTTCAGACAAATACTATTATGACAGCCTGGGCCAGGATATAGTGGTCAATTTCACGCTGAATGAATCTGACATCATTGAAGTGCATTATATAACCGATGAGGAGAATTCATACAACCTTACGGCCAGTCTCAAGAATGATTTCCGGCTCAATGATTACCTGATTATCGGAGATTCATTGTGGTTTAAAATGCCGGTTAATTTATGGGAGGACAGCTATTATTTTGATTCCCATGCCATAGAGCTTTTGTATTTCGGCCACCTGACCGGAGATTACAGTAAATTCTTAAAGTATGATAAAAACGGCGAATTGAAATTTAACCTGAATGCCGGATTTTCAATGTACTATCCGGAGTTGAAAGGCACAACCCTGATTGATGATTTTGAATATGAGCTTAGCGGGTACAAGCTCAGTCTTCATTACAAGGACTGGTATCCCGTTGACCTGCCGACTGTTTATTCTCCGGAAATGCCCGGGGCTTCAAAGGGGCGTTTGTACTACAGGAACATGCACAGGCTGGGAATCAGGCAGGGATCGGATTTTACTTCATTGTATGACAAAAACGTCCCTTCACGGGAAAGTTATTCCAACGGATCGACAATCGGGCCGTACAGCTCATGCGACGGTTTTACTTATGATCTTACCAGGAAAAAATTCATCGATAAGCAAAATACCCTGTCATTGATAACGGAAGTGGATCTGAAGCCCAACCAGGCAATAAGCATCGCGATACCGGTTTCATCGCTGAACCAGGATCTTGACATTTCAAATTTCAACAGCATTAATCTTGCCGTGAAAAAAATGAACCTTAGCGGAGAGGTGAGGATTTATGTCGACGCCGGCAAAATATCCGAACGTTATGAAATGACGGATACCACCGTGCAGAAGGAAATTATCGATGAGGGATTGAGATATCACATAACGGATTCCGGTTCTTCTTTCTATATGTACAAGGGGAAGAATGACGGGGTTAATTCGACCAATGATTTTGACAATAATGGCATGCTTGATTATGACAGCAGCAATCCCACGGACATATCGGAGTTTTATATTTCCACCACCCAGAAATATGCTGTTGTGGACGGCAAATACAACAATTTCGATTTTATCATCCAGAACCCGGAAAATCTTAAAAACTGCAGGGCCGTCCGCATAACCCTTTATTCGCCTGGCGGGGCATCGGGAACCCTGATTTTCAACGAGATAAGATTTACAGAATCCGGCTGGGAATATGACAAGACATCCGGGTCCTCCGCCCTTGAAATATCACCGATAGAGGATGATTTCCTCCTGCACCACATTTTTTCAAAATCAAACCCCGGAATAGATAAAAACCTGCATTATCAGAGGTTCAAGGAACGCACGATGAAAATAAATTTGAAGCAGAACGGCCCTTTTTATATAGAAAAAAAATTCGTCAAGCCGATAGATATTACCGCCTTCAAATTATTCGATATGTATTTACTGATGCAAAAAAAAACCGCGAGAAAACTGAAAATTACGATGACAGACACGAACGGACACAGGATGACGAAGACCGGATCAATAAGCGGACTGAGCGCAGACAATTGGCACAAACTGGAGTATTATTATGAGACATTCGACGGGTTCAACAAAACCAACAAACTGATAAGCGATATACGAATAGACTTCGTCGATGAGGGGGCGGATACCTATGATAATATTTTGTACCTTGATGAAATTTCAATGGAAGACGCAGTCCCGTTATTCGGCTTTTCAACCAGGAATGAATTTGTCTATTCGGAGCCAGCCTTGAATTTCAAATATAAGGAATTCAGTATATTCAGTGCCCCTTATGTAAAAGAAGCAGCTTCCTACAGTACGACAAATTTCATGATTGATGAAGATTCCCCGCTGAAAGACGGCCTTCTGGAAAATGATCTGACACTCAAATATGCCCTTGCCGAAATAGATTACTATTTTTATTCACTCCTTGATTTCGACTTTAATGGGGACAGGGTTTATAATACGCAGGAAAAATACAGGATGAAGGTTTCAAGGGAAGGCGATTACAGGAATCCGCTCATGTTTACGATCTACTATGACTATTTCAAGTTCAGCATCCCTGTATATCAGAATATAATAGATGTGAATAATACGAATCAAACCCGCACCCTGCTTCTGGAACTCGGAGCTAATTTTATAAATTTGATGAATTTCAAGGTGGGTTACAACACTGATTCAAGTATTTCCAATATTAAGAATACTGCAAACAGTCTCTACACCCAGTATTCGGTGAAGGTCAATGATTTTTATAATAATTTTTTATTTTCATTGTACAGCGAAAAAAATTCAAAACAGACGGCCGGCAATTTTTCATTCGACAACCTCGGGTATTTACTGAAATACGATTTCAATTCGTTCGGAGACAGGGGGATAAAAAAATCAATGGATGCCGCCATGCATTCCGGGTTCATGCTCATATATCCGGTTTATTTCATCAATGACATTTCCATTGACCATTACGAAAACCTTATCGATGTAAACAAGAATTTTATTTCCGATATTACCTGCAGTAATAGTTTTGAATTTGATGTCAAGGCGAAACATCTTGAACTTGAGAACAATATATTTACGATACAGTACAAACGCTCTGTTGACTTTAACCGG
>JBJKSS010000415.1:0-9007 GCA_046703745.1 Spirochaetota bacterium | reverse complement strand
ATTTTATGTTGACAAGGCACTCATGCTTGTCAGATGTGTTACGGGGTTAGTTTTTTAATAGCCTTTTTTCGGGTCTATAAAACCGTGCGGCTTCCTGCCTGACAAAAACTCATCGACTTCCTCGAGCGCCTCGATGCTCCTGTTGAGGAATGACTCTTCGGTGTAGGCGCCGGCATGAGGTGAAAAGAAAAAATATTGCCTGACGTTATCCGGTATTTCGGGCCTGCAGGGCTCATTTTCAAACACGTCTATGATGAATTTTTTTATTATGCCTTGTTTTGCAAATTTTACCGCATCATCGAGTTTGAGCACCCTGCCCCTCGATGCATTGATGAGTATGGAGCCGTTTTTCATGCCGGAAAAAAATTTCATGTCGGCAAGGTGTGCCGTACGGCGGGTCAGGGGAACATGAAGCGTCACGATGTCCGACCTTTTCAAAAGCTCGGGTCTTGACAGCCACCTGTCGACAGCAATTTTCTTTTTTTGTTTTTCAGTGAGGTACGGGTCATTTGCAAAAACCGTCATGCCGAACTGTTTTGCTGTTCCTGCAATCCTGCTTCCTATCCTGCCCGCTCCTATTATGCCGATAGATTTTGAAAACAATTCCCCGCCGGGCTTTATGCCTTTCCTGAACTCACCGTTCATGACACTTCTGTCCATTGATTCAAAATCACGCATGAGTCTCAGGAGCTCTCCGAAGACGTATTCCACAACAGGAGAAACATTGGATCCAGGAGTATTGCACACAACTATGTTTTTTTTTGCGCAATATCCGAGATCAATTTGATCGACGCCGGCTCCCATCCTTACAATGAGTTTCAGCCGGGAAGCTTTCGCAAGCAGCTCCTTTTGTACCGGCAGCCTGGTCGAGATTATCAGTATATCGTAATTGCAGACAACTTCAATTAATTCCTCCGGTGTTATCCGGGGAGAATAAACGATATTATATTTTTTTTCATACTGTTTGAGAATGCTTTCTGTGAACGCGTCGGTTATCAGTATATCGGTTTTTTTCATCGTCAATTTATCTTCAGGTAATGGCGGTCTAGATATAATATCCTGTCCCTGCTTTTATCATAGTAAACTGACTCGGGGTAATCGCTTGTTATCATGCTGTAGAGTCTGCGGGCTTCCCTGAAATCGGGGTTTGATTTGAGATTTTCCAGGGAGCTTGCGAGGAAGTAAAGCGCCCTGTCTGTAAGACCGGACGACGGGTATTTTTTCATGAACCTGCGGTATTCATCCCCCGCATTCCTGTAATCCTTCATGCCGTAATATGTGTCCGCAAGAATGAGCTCCAGCTCTTCCGCATCCCGCGGTGAAATGCTCTTGCTCCCGCCATATTTATAATATGCATCGATTGCCGCGTGGTATTTTTTTTGTTCCTGGAGGTTTTTTAAATATCCGATCAGCGCGTCCGCATAATAAACATCATCCCCGCCGGACAAAATGTTCCTGAAATACCCATTGGATCTGTCAAGGCTGCCTTTTGCCTTCTGGATTATCCCGAGTTTATAGTTTATTTCCGGCGTTGATTCACCGGCATTAATCAGGTCGTTATAAATGCCGGCTGCTTCATCGTATTTCTTTTCATCAAACTGCCGGTTGGCCATGTCAAGCCTGTAACCGGTGTCTTCCTTCGGGTTGTCCTTTTTTTTCGTTTTCCCGCCGTCACCGGATGATTCGTCAGCTGCATCGTTAAACTGAAACGCGGGGTTTTCTGACGATTCATTAATACTGCTTTCATCGGTTCCGGATGATGCCGTGTCACTCTTCGTTTCACTAAACAGTCTGGGCATTATGCTGACACTGTAGGCCTGCCTCCAGATCGAGTCTGATTCGGCGTCATATCTCAAAAATACTATCGATACATTGCCTGATGCACCGGACTGGAAATGGAAAAGTGTATTTGTGTTCCGGCTCTCCCTTCCAGTTATTTTAATCAAATGAGGGAACAGCTTCCTTACTATCCAGCCCGGTTTGGCCAGGGATATTGAGAATTTCTGGTTTTCATTCACCTGTATATTCCTGAAAGGTTTTTCATCAACCCGGAATTTTTCAAGACTGACTGTGGCAAGATCGATGTCCCGATTATTCTTTTCAACGGTATTGCCTTCGACATATCGCTTAACGTTTTTCTTTTTATAGGTACTGTCTGCGGTTTTCCTTTCGGTTTTATTTGACGTGCCGTATTTGACTGTTTTATGCCTGGCTGCGGCATCGGCAGAAATCCGATCTTTATCTCCGGCCGGCTTCGTATCATAAATATCATTGTCGGTTTTATCATTGATTTGGGCGGCAAGAACCGGCTGATAACTGTATTTTTCCTTTTCCGGGGGATCGAGCTTTTTTAAGGCTTGCTTCCCGTCAGTTTTTTTTACGGCAGGAGCCGTTGCACAGCCCACAATAAGCGCTGTCACTAAAATTAATAGAATACGATTTTTCATTGTCCCCCTCCCTCGTATCAAACTTTTACAAAACAGAATTATCTTGCATAATTGAATTTTTGTCAATGATTATTTTGACCGGCACTAGTTTATAAAACCGCCCATCTTGAAAAAAAGTATGCCGACGGACAGGGTTAATACAGAACCAAGCGTTGTCAGTACAACTATCTTTGCAGCAATCTCGCTGTCGCCGTCCATTTCCCTTGCAAAAACATAGCTGGTAACTGCCGTAGGCACACCGAACAGCAGGAACATTGCAACCAACGATTGATCCCTGAAACCCGCAAAATATGCGATGGCAGTGAAAACCGCGGGGAACAGGATTATTTTCATGGCCACCGACGATGAGACGATGAGCCAGCAGTCCTTTATGTCTTTGAAATCTAAAGAAGCGCCGATGCCCAGCAATGCCAGGGGCAGCGCAATATTTGCCAGGGAATCCATCGTGTGCATTAAAATACTGCCGGCCGTGTTTTGGTCTATCCTTATTTTGAAATATGAAAAAAACAGGGCCGCAATAACAGCTATTATATTGGGGTTGGTCACTACACGAATCAGGATTTTTTCTATACCCTTCCGGTTCAGCCTGTGCATGGGAAGCACAAGGCCTATTATCGCAAGGACATTGAAAACCGGAAGCGAGAATGAAAGTATCACCGCACCCTTTGCCAGCCCCGCGGCGCCGTAAATGTTCGAGAGTATCGCCAGACCGATCGTCGCATAATTGCCCCTGAACGCCCCCTGCATGAAAACGCCTTTTTTATCATCCTCTTTTATGAAGATAACGGCCAATATATATGAAATTATAAATGTAACGAATATGCCGAAACAGCAAAAAAGTATTTCCCCGGCATTTGCAACCTTTGAAAAATCCGTCATTGCCACATTGACAAAAATCAGCGCGGGGAACGCCACGTTAAAAACGATATTGCTGGTAATATCGACAAAACCTTCCTTTGCCAGCCGTATTTTTTTCAGAATCATTCCTGTAACGATAAGAAGGAAAACCGGCGCAATAATCTTTAAGGTAAAAATTATATCATTCATGTTGTGTCCCGAAAGCAATTTTTATCATAACGCGGTTGATAATGGAAGAATAATTTTCAACCTTTAATTCTGCCAGACCGCACCGCATTGATTCTTTAAAAAAGCCTTGACAATTGTATTAATTAATAATAAACTTTATATATTCAAGCTTGAATATATAAGGCAAATCAATGTCGACAAAATTGGTTATTTTGGGGTTATTACAGGAAAGGCCGCTTCATGGCTATGAATTGAAACAAATTATTGAAGAGCACATGGGCGACTGGACAAACATTGCATTCGGCTCGATCTATTTTGCCCTTAATAACCTCAGGGAAGTAGGTTTTGTCGAAATGGTTACTGAAGAAAAAGTCGGTAACCGGCCCTCCAGATCTGTGTACAGGATTACAAAAAAGGGTAAATCTGAGATTTTATCATTAATGAGGGAAATCTGGCAGAAAACAGATAGGCTCTATTTCCAGCTTGATATTGCGCTTGCATTTTCCGGGGTACTGAGTGTCGAGGAAATAAAAGGTTTTCTGAAAAAAAGGATCGATTATCTTGAAGAGTCTCTCAGGAAGTTAAAAAAACATGAAGAAAGTCAACTGGCTATTCCGGAGGTTCCAAAAACCGCTTCGGCAATATTCAGGCACACCGAATATCATTTGCAGGCGGAGTTAAGCTGGCTAAAGGAATTACAGGAAAATTTCAATAATGGCGTTTTGCCATAAATTTTTTTAAGCCTATATACAAGGTTGTATATATAATATTTTATATTAAAGGAGAAATAACTATGATTAAAGAAAGAATTCCTGAGACTTTTCAGGGCATCACCGGAGAATTCGTTGTGTCCGATTATGATTCTTTCCAGAGGGGAATGAGGGACAGAGCCGCTATCCCGACGGATAAAATCATCGAATTCGGCATCAAATCTGGCAAAGTCCTCGAAATCGGCCCCGGTCCCGGCTATCTGGGGCTTGAATGGCTCAAGAAAACAACGGGGACAGAGCCCCGCACTCCATCCCGAATAAATTCGGGAGAATGCGGGACAGAGCTTTACTGGCGTGAAATCAGCGAGGATATGAGAAAAATAGCCGAGAAAAATGCCCTGGAATACGGCCTGACTGACAGGATTAATTTCAATGTCTCGGATGCAACAAAAAGGTTCCCGTTCAAAGATGATTATTTTGATGCTGTTTTTACAAACGGATCTCTCCATGAATGGGCAAAACCGATCGAAGTTTTCAATGAAATTCAGAGGGTTTTGAAAAAAGGCGGGAGATTTTTCATAGGCGATCTTAAAAGAAACATCAATCCGATTATCAAGTTTGTCATGAAATCGATGACTAAAAAAGATTCCATGAAAAAAGGGTTAATCTCATCGGTAAATGCCGCATATCTCTACGGCGAACTAACCGAGTTGCTGAATGAATCCAATTTGGAAAATTTTATAATTTTTGAAAATTTTTTCGGTTTATCTATTACCGGAATTAAAAATTGAGCGCAAGCTTATTAAGGAGCAGAATGATGAAAGGAACAATCATATTACAAGAACGAAATTTTAAAATGAATTATGATAAAATAAATGATAACTTATGGAAAGTTTCCTCTGAGCTGAAGGATGAATTACACCAAATTAAAGCATGGCTTGATATCAGTGTCCCGGAATTTAGGGTTAAAGACGCCGGTATAGAGTTTGTGAATATGCCGTTTGAAGAATGCAAATTAATTTGTGGAAAAGCTAAAAAATTGATAGGGGTAAGAGTCAAAGAATTAGGATTTAAAATTTTTAGGTTATTCCTTGGGGTAAACGGATGTTCCAATGTATATCTGCTGCTTGGACTTTCTGGACCGGCTTTCTACAGCATATATCACCTTAATCTGGTAAATGAAGAAAAAATGAGTCAGAATGAATATAATGTGCTGATGAGAAAAGATTGCGTTGCACATAAGAAAATTATTAAGAAAAAGAGTTGAAAAAGATTCTCCAAAAGACATTCAAACGCCGAACAGATTGTCTTTCGTGATAGTCTTTTTTGTTTTTTGAATCAATAGGGCCGATGAGCCGATTTCAATGTTGTCTTCGGGAATATCCGTGATCTCAAGGTGCGCGATGTTGTTCTTGATGATCGAATCGTAGAGTTTCGTCAACGATGAAATGTATGCAAGCTCAAGACGGTTTATTTTTACGGTAAACGGTATTCTCACGATACCTGCCAGTGACGCACCGCATTCGGTAATTTTGGGGTTTATGTCCTCGGTGAATATCCATTTTTTATCATTCTGTTTTGAATAAGCGAGGATTTTCGTTTCAACATCGTTCAACGTCGTCCTGTCAAACCAGTAAGAAGGTATGAGGATCGCCAGTACGGCGTTGACCTTCAAAAAACCGATTAATTCCTGTAGGATCGATCCCAGGTTGTCGTATGACAATCCGAACAATGAAACGACCAGGTCGTATTTTTCATTAATCCCGAGCCCGGAGAGCGAATTCGGGTTAAAGCCGTAATTCATTACATTTATTGCCAGGTTTTTCCTCTCTGCATTGTTGAATGCAAGGAGGCTCTCAAACGGATCGTCGCACAAAACCGTGAGTTCTTTGAAACTGCCGCCCGTCACATCGAAAAAGTTCGAGAATTCATGGCAGATTTCCAGGCAACTGCCGTTTTTAATTTCTCCGAATCTTCCGCTCACGATCGAGTAAAACTGCCCGATGTTTTCCGGGCTCAGTTTTGTCTTTAAATTCCCGATATAGCCGCCTATGCTGCCTTTTTCAAAAAGAGTTGAAAGCTCCATGTTTTGCCTCCTTTTTCACAATCCGGTGTTGAAATAAAAATATATGTTGTAATTCGGCGCCTCGTTCCCCACTGCATAACCCACGCTTGCGCCCAATGTCATGCTGAATGATATCTCGCCGTAATCAACGAACATGTCCGCGGTGATTTCACTTGCAATGTCGAACAAAATCCCCCTTGCCCGGTTTGCCGCATCAAGGCTGTTGTAAATGTATGCAAACTCGCCGAATGATCTGGCATAAAGCTCCCTGAATCCCATGCTTGCAAAATGCCAGTAAAAGCTTTTTTTCAGGAATGTTATGTCGACGCCCGTTCTTGCCTGGATGAAACTTGATCCCCCCCTGAACATTCCTCCATTAGCAGTGTAGTCAAAGCTGAATGCCTTCATGTCCACTTTTGTGATGCTGTCCGAACCGCCCGACCCTGTGAATGACTCCGAGATGTTGAATGACTCCGAGTATGCAGTGAAAGCATTCCGGTTTGACAGCTCTGCACCGGCCAGGAGGTCGATGAAGCAGAATGCATTCGCAAACGGCACCCTGCCTGTGATTTCACCCCTCAGGATATATAACGGTGAGTTGTCAAGTATGCCGCCCGGCTCTTCGTAAGCCGACAGGCCGATGTAAATGCCCCTGTCCCATCGTGTCGCCTTGACCCGCGGTTTGAAAAGGTAATAACCGAGATTTTGATAAAACGAGAATTCGTTGGAATAACTTTTATTCAGGTCGAAGTTGTATTCCTCGAAATAATGCGTGGTGCCCAGCTGCCAGTAAATATCACCGGCGCCGAAGAGAGGGTAATCCGCGTTCAAATCAATGTTGTTGCTGAAATCAACAGGGTACCTGCCGTTATATTTTTGCTCATAAAACCTGTCATAAATAAAATGTTTGTATCCGCCCGCAGAGTTGTTCCAGTTGTAGTCGAGATTCACATAAGGCAGTCTTGCGGTGAAACCGAATGAATTATCAGGATAGAGCTTCATGTAATCGCATGCAACGGTTGCGTAATATGAAAACCTTCCCAGCGGTGTGGTGTTGTATATTATGATCTGCGGGCCTATGAAGGGCAGTGTAATAACGCCCGATGCCGGCAGCATGAAATATGCGTTGGAGCTTAACTGATACGGCAGGAGCCCCCACATAGTGGGATAGAGATACTCAAAGCCCGTATAATATCCTGTTTTCCAGTTGTTATCGAATGCCGCAGAGTTTTCCGCTTTTGCCGGATAAATTTTTACATCGGGCTTCGCCTCTTCCGTAATTTTTTTTCCTGCGAATAATTCCTGGCCCTCGATCGTGTAGTCGATGAAGTAAGCCATGTCGTCCGAGATCATGCCGTCAAGTATGCAGCCGTAAGTATCCATTGCCCTGTAAATTTTTTTATCTTTCAGGTCAAGCGTGAATAATATATCGGTGTAGTCCTTTCTGGCGACAAAGGAAATGCCGTTGTTATCGTCTGTCCACCTTGCATTCTGCCCGTAAACGCCGTCGATCTTAGTCATGCCGCCGTTTGTCATATCGAGCAGGAATATCCTGAAACCATCGTTTTTCACCCTTGCGCTGAAAACGGCTTTTGTCCCGTCGTCTTTCATCGAGGGGTTTTCGATAAACTCGATGTTTTCCGGCAGTTTGATCTCTTTCCTGTCCGTTATCCCGCCGCTGTTGAATTCCCCGCTGAAAAGTTTTACTCCCCCGCCTGTGATTTGCACCATCACACCGGCCGGGGCGTTTTTTGCAAAGGAGACATAGCTTGTTCTCGAAGTGTTTTTTATCTTCCGGGAAATTCCGGTTTTGAGGTTCAGGCTGTACAGGTCGAAATAATATGTGCCGTCCGGATATTCGGAAGGCATGGTGTACAGGAGATAGTTTTCATCATTCGTGAGGGAAACCGATCTGTGATAACCGTAATGGATCCTTGTCAATTTGTTGTCCGAAGACAGCCTGTACAGGTAATCGTCGTTCTTGTAGCTGTTGCTTGAAATATAAAAGCAGTCTCTTCCTTTTACAAACGAGAGTATTTCTCCGTCAAGGCCGGTCAGTTTTTCAGGAGCATTCTTCGGTGGAATGATACTTGCCGCCCCGGCTTCCTCGTAGCCGCGCCATTCATTCCACAGCACGGTCAACGACTTGCCGTAAATTTTTTTGAATTTCACCACGAAGAGCGTGACGAACGGCCAGAAATCGTCGGAGAGATCGCTCATGAACAGTTTGAATTTGTCGCTGCCGTATTTCGTGTAGATGTAATCCATGAAAGCGGCGCCGTAAAGATAAAGCCCGTCTCCATGGGGCCAGTCCACAACCGGGAGTACGAGGCTGTCGTATGACGGTATTTTGTGCTCTCTTGCGGCAGTCCTGACCAGTGCTCTTGCGTAGCTTGAATCGAGCCTGCCGCCGGGCGCATTGGTTGACTCGGACATCACGGCAACGCCTTCCATGTACCATCTGAAAGTGTTTATTAACGGATGGTAGAGCTTGCCGTAGATTACGCGCCAAAACCAGGCGCCTCCCCTGATCTGGTCAAAATGAAGAATGTGGGTGTACTCGTGGAGGATCAGCGAGTACAGCGGATCGTCATAACATCGCAGCGTGGGCTCGAGGTCTGTCCCCGTAAGGTAGAGCGTAATGGTGTTCCTGAAAAAAGGAAGCGCCGAGCCGTTTGGAAAATCCGTTTCGTCGGAAAGGATGATAACCGTACGTGAGAGCGGCTTCCAGTTCATGTAGCCTGTCAGGTTTTTATGTA